>JBCFBG010000016.1:0-39564 GCA_038562515.1 Anaerolineaceae bacterium | reverse complement strand
CAGCCTTCAACATTTCAGAAGCGTGAAAACGACCTCTGCGGCCGGTAATACCCTGGATCATGATACGGGAATCAGCACTGATCAGGATGCTCATTGTTCCTCACCCCGCAACCACCCGACAGCAGCGTTCACGAGCGCGTCGGTGGTGCCAAAAAAGGTCAAATTTTCGTTTTTATGTAACAAATCCAGACCGGAATCATCATTAGTGCCTTCAAGGCGGATAAAGATCGGTTTTTTAGGAAGACCAAGATTGAGTGCCTGCAAGAAACCATCGGCAGCTTCATCACAACGGGTCATCCCACCAAAAATATTGATCACGATCACTTTTACCTTGGGATTCAGAAGCAGCATTTCCAGTGAGGATGCGATTGAGGTGCTTGTGGCGCCGCCATGAATGTCGATCATAGCTGCAGGCATCATATTGAGACCAATGAGTTGGTCAATAGTTATATATGCGAGACCCATTCCGTTGACCATGCATCCGATTTCACCTGGAAAACTGTGATAATCGACGTCAAATTTCAGCGCCTGTCGTTCATCGCGTCCAAAATAAGATGGATCAAAGGAGTCGTACAAACTCTCCTGCCGGAAAAGCGACTGACTATCCACGCTTATCCGGGCATCCAATGCAAAGATCTGGTTTTGTTGAGTTACTACCAATGAATTTATCTCAACCAATGTGGCATCGTATTGACGATACACGTCATAAGCCTTGTGAGCAATCAGTTGGAGCTGTTTCCAAAGCGATGGTTCAATGCCCAGTTTTGTCATCAACCCGCGAATCTGAAAGTCTTTCAAACCGGCATTGATATCTACAGGCTGATCGATTACACGGGCATTTTTGAAAGACTCGGGTTCCAAATAGGTAGCACCTCCGGCTTCCGAGAGCCTTAAAACCGGAGTGCCAACATCCAGGTCAGAGATGATTGCGAAGTAGTACTCCTTGGAAAAGGTAAGCGCTTTTTCTACAAGGATGAATTGGACAGGATGTTGATTTATGACCAGTTTGAAGATTTGATTGCTGATGTTTTCAATTTCCTGCTCATTATGGACAATTCGGACGCCACCAGCGTGACCACGTCCAGGTTCCAGCGTCTGAGCTTTTAATACAACAGGATAGCCAATTTCAGCTGCAATTCGTTTCACCTGTACGGCATTTGTCGCCAATGTGGAAGTTGGCAGGGGTATCCCTGCGTTCCTGAGAATGGATTTCGCCTTATATTCCTGAAGTTTCATGAATTGTTCTATCCCCATTATAACAAAACAAAACGGCTGAGGTGGTTTTCCTCAGCCGTTTTTGCAATCGAATTCAGGTTATCCGTTGAGATATTCCTGGAGCGCTTCTTTGGTCAGGCGGAAAGCACTGCCAATTTTGCGGGCTTTTAGTTCACCTGCACTGATCGCAGCCAACACATCTTCTTCCGAAACTTTCAAAAACCCAGCTGCTTCCGAAGGGGTCATGACGTCGGGCATGGCTGTTGAAGCAGCGGAGGTTGTTGGTTGAGTCTGAGACTGCTGGTTTTGAGTCATGCCAGCCAGAGAGCCGGAAAGAACATTCCCAATACCCATACCTGCACCAATACCGGCAGTCAAGCCAGCACCACCAGAGGGGTTTTGCGCCGCATCGCGCATGGCATCGGCAGCCTGAAGTTGGGTGTAGGTCTGCATATCCAGCATACCCATGTCGCGTAATTCCTTGGCGGATTTGTCTGAGGGTTTCAGATTGCCAATATAGAACGATTTCAGGAGCAAACCTATACCGAGGAAGTCATCCTGAGCTTTTGCACGAACTGCTGCGCCTAATTCATCAGTCAAACCAATTAGGTCGAGAACATTGTTCTGAGAAGTACTTTCACCCAAAACGTCCTGCAAGCGTGAGAGCAGCATGGTGCGAAGTCGGTTTTCAATATCGGATGTACGGAAACCGCCCAACTGACCCACGATCTGGGTAACGAATTGCTGGGGATCATTAACCTGGAAACTATAGGTACCAAAGCCTTGTAGCAAGGCAATTCCCAGGCCTACACCGGTATTGCGGACGATAATCGGCTGAGGGGTTCCCCATTTTCGATCAGCGAACTCCCGCATGGATACATAGTAAACTTCAGCGGTGAAAGGGGTGCGGTCTCCAAAGAGCTTACCCAGCAAATTGGTCAGCAAAGGAACGTTGGCAGTGGTGATGGTGTGACGTCCTGGACCTAAAACATCCAGCGCGCGACCATCGCGGAAAAAAACTGCAGCCTGTGATTCACGTACGATAACCTGGGAGCCCAGGCGAAGGTCAGCTACACCAGTTTCTGGAAAACGGTGGACGATCTCATCGACCATCTCACTGGGGTATTCAACGACATCAAAAATTCTAGCCATATTAATCCTCCTCTAAGATCAATAACTAAAGTGCGATACCCTTGAGAGCATCGGAGCGTTTGTTGAAAGCATCAATCGCTTCCTGTGAGACAGCCGTAAGATGGCGAAGAGACGCAGGGAGACCATCTGTGCCAATAGAAGCTGAAACATTGTCGATGGCGCCGCCGATTACATCAGCATGCTCAAGCAAGGTCAGATCATATTGGTAGATATTTGCAAGTTCCTCTTCGCGGATTTTGATTGCGTCGAAAATGCCTGCATATCCATAAGAAGCAGTTTTTATCCGGTCGATAAATTGACGTACCTTGATGGCGGCGTTTTCGAGATCATCGATATAAGCCAAACCACCGGTTGAGATGAGATCACGTTGCAAGGAAGAGATTCTCTGATATTGAGCCTCATACTCCTTGGCAACCGTTTCACGTAGAATTTTGTCAGACATACGGCGATCGCCGCGTTCGACATAGCCTTTGAAGCCTGGAATTTTCCCAATTAACTTTTTGAGAGGATCCCGGTCTCCACTTACGATATTGAAAATATCAGTCATTTTTCTCCTATTCTACTCAAGCTTTCTAAAATCGTATCATCAGCAAGATGTTCTGACAGTAGAAAATATAAGGTTTTGCAACTTACAATCTTAATTATAATAGATATACTACGACTCGTTGAAGGAGCTTGCATGAAAAACGGTCCGTTCAGAAGTCTGGGACCATTTGAATACTTCTTAATCATCATCCTTGTGTTGATGATATTGTTTACTGTTTTCACAGTGTTCTGGCCTGCCATCCAGCTTTTCTACCAAACCACACTCCAATAACATGACATCGGAACAATTGAGAATATTTACGCAAAACCTTTCTCGCATAGCTTTGGATTGGTTGTTTCCTCCAACCTGCCTGGGTTGTGGAGAGGAGGGTGTTTTTGTCTGTTCTGAATGTTTCAGTAAAATCAAACTGGTTCCCAGAGATGTATGTAATTATTGTGGTGCATTTACCAACAAAAAGGGGAAATGCCTGAATTGCGAAGGTAAAACACTGCCTTATAAAGGTTTCAGAGCATTTGCTTACTATGATGGCGTTGTGAAAAAAGCCATCCATCATCTCAAATATCAGAACGATTTGACAATCGGGCGATACCTGGCTGGTTGGCTGCAACTGGTTTATCAGCGAACAGGTTGGGAGGTTGACCTGATTGTGCCGATTCCGATCGGAGAGCAAAAAAGATTAGAACGAGGCTACAACCAGGCTGAACGACTGGTTAAACCTTTGGCTGAGATGCTCGATATCCCATTTACCTGCGACGGACTTATCAGGATTAATGAAATCTCATCACAAGTTGGTTTGAACCACCAGCAGCGTCAGGAGAACGTCAGACAAGCTTTCGTAGCAAAGGCTCAAGAGATTAAGTGCAAAAGGGTGCTGTTGGTTGATGATGTTTTCACCAGTGGTGCGACCATGGAAGCAGCTGCAACCGAGTTGGTTGCGGCTGGCGCAATGGAGGTATTTTGCCTAACGGTGGCCAAAGTAAACCATTCGTTAGACTAAATTGAATTTTCGATAATGAATAATGTATAATTTAACAAAATCCCAGGAGGTTTACTATGGCAGTTGAAATTGGCATTTACACTAAAGACCTGGAACTCACAGATCGAATCCAAGATTATGCGACAAAGAAAGTTGGTAAGTTAGAGCGTTTTCTCAGCGACATCGGGGAATGCCGGGTAGATTTGAGTTATGCAAAAACAGCGCGGAATGCTTCCGACCGCTATATCGCTCAAATTACCATTCGCGGAAAGGGTTTCATTCTTCGCTCAGAAGAGAGGTCAGACAACATGTTTGCCGCAATCGACGCAACGGTTGAAAAGATGACACGCCAGATCGATCGATTTAAGGGGAAGCATTGGCGCAAACGAGCTGGTGAACCCGAGGTTGAGGTTGTTCCAGTTGTCGAGGAAATTGAGGAAGAAGTTGTTCCTATGATTGCCCGGCGCAAGACATTCAATCTCGAACCTATGCATGAAGAAGAAGCACTCGAACAACTCATTTTGTTGGGGCATGACGAATTTTTCGTCTTCTTCAACATCGAGAACGCACGCGTAAACGTGCTCTACAGACGACGTGATGGAAGTTACGGTTTGATCGACCCTGTGATAAAGTAAACCCGAACTAACATTAAAAGCAGTCCATTTCAATGGACTGCTTTTTAATATACAATTAGTCTGAAGCGAGGCAAAATGAGCACAACAGAAGAATATCCGTCCGAAATGGATTACAAAGCAATCGATAAGAAAAAAATTGTCGACGCAGTCTCTAAGATTTTGTCAGCAATTGGTGAAGACCCCCAGCGGGAAGGGTTAGTGCGCACACCACATCGGGTTGCAAATGCTTACGAAGAAATCCTGGGTGGGTATACGATGGACCCAGTAAAGTTGATTAATGGGGCTTTATTTACCGTGGACTACGATGAGATGGTCGTGGTAAAGGATATCGAATTCTTCAGTCTTTGCGAGCACCACTTGCTCCCATTTTTTGGAAGAGTTCACGTAGCATATCTACCGCGAAATAAAGTGCTGGGATTATCCAAGATACCCCGTATTGTTGATATGTTTGCGCATAGATTACAGGTTCAAGAGCGCATGACTCAACAAATTGCTCATTTCATGCAGGATACGATCAATCCGCTTGGTGTGGGTGTGGTAGTGGAGGCTCAACATCTTTGCATGATGATGCGCGGCATCAAGAAAGAACAAGCTTCGATGACGACTTCGGCAATGTTAGGTGGTTTCAGAACCCGCCTTGAAACCCGAATGGAATTTCTGGACATGATCCATTAATCCTAACACTTGATTATTAGCTGATTTTTGGGAGATTTTGCATACTTCAATAATAGAATTGGGACTTTCAATCGATGCCGAGATGCCAGGGGAAGTCGATGCCTGCTCCAAACCGTAATAACCATCTCCGTTGGAGAGGGTCTGGAGCAAAGCGAACGGGGGCGAGGTAAACGTTTTCAGATTGCTACTTCCTAGAGGTCCGATTTGTTGGAAAATCAGCAACCGTCTTGAAATCCGTATGATGTAAAAGAGAGAGGACTGCGCAGTACCCGCTTCTTACGGAGGCGGTTAGATCGCGGTCGGTGCCTACCAATCGCTTAGTTAAATGCTTCGTTGCCTGTGTATCTGAACGCCAACCCTGGAAGTTTTGCTGACGAAATTAACTTTTTCGATCTTAATTTTGATTGCATCAGCAGGAGTTTCTTCAAACAACTCACTGACAATGTGCGCAGCAAGGGCTTCCAAGGTGTAAAAGCTACTATCCTGAATGGATTTTCGAACCAGTTTTGCCACATAAGAATAGCTGATTGAATCGTCGATCAAATCGCTCTCTCCGGCTTTGTTCAGTGGGTATTCAAGCTCAATATCCAGTAACAATTCCTGGGGGAATTCACGTTCAGGTTCTTTTACGCCAATAATTCCAGTCGCGATAAGACCGCTGATCAATATTTTATCCATGATAACCTGCTTTCAAACAATATTCTCTCCGCCATCGATCTTGATGATCGATCCGGTCATAAAATCCTGATGGAGGATGTGAAGGACATTCTCAGCAATGATTTCTGGGGAACCAATCCGGTTGAGAGGAATTCTTCTCTCAGCAACCTGGTCCATATCTATTTGCTCATAGCCAGCCAACGGCAACATAATGCCTGGCGCTACTGCATTGACTGTAATTATTGGGGCGAGTTCCAGTGCAAACATGCGGGTCATCTCGAAAAGTGCTTTTTTCGTCAGGCGGTAGGCAAAATGATCAGTTGCGGTACGAAAGATTCCAGCATCACACACATTGACAATTTTTCCGTTTTTATCAGAAGGCAACTGCTTCACAAACACCTTGGTCAGCCACCAGGGGGCAAATAGATTCACGTTGAAGGAGGCTTGCAGCGTTTCAAGGTCGGTTTTCAAACCATTACCTCGTTTATAGTTGCCGGCATTATTGATCAAAATATCAACTGGACCAAACCGGCCATTTACCTCAGCCATCAACTGGTCGATATAGGAAAAGTTGTTCAGGTCAAAGCTGAAAATTTCAGCGTTTACACCAAGATCCAGAACCAATTTTTTTACACCAGCAGCTTGCTCTTTTGATGTGTTGAAATGGATCGCAACGTTGCAGCCTTCCTGCGCAAGAGCAAGGACAATCGCCCTACCAAGCCTAATGCCACCGCCAGTGACTAATGCTGTCTTGCCTCTTAAATCCATGGTCATCCTTTATTGTCATCTTATACAACCTGGAATCGTTGTGGTTGATGGTAAAATTTTATCATCGAAAGAAAGTGTAAACCGACCATGCAAAGGGTCATTTTCAGTAAAATTTTACTTATCGGTGATTTCCGGAAAGATGAAGCATCATGAACAATTCAATGTCAGTAAAAGAACTTGGTCAGTCTATTTGGTACGACAACATCGAACGAAAGATGCTGAGAGACGGTAGTATGAAAAAGATGATCGAGGAGGGACAAATTTATGGGGTCACTTCCAATCCGAGTATCTTTGAATCTGCTCTGAAGAACAGCACTGCCTATGATGATGTCCTTCAGTCACTTGCCTGGGCTGGTATGAGCAGCGATGAGATTTACGCTGAATTGGTCAAGGAAGACATCCAACAAGCAGCAGATTTGTTCCTGCCGCTCTATAACGTCAATGGTGGACAGGATGGATTGGTGAGCGTTGAGATCAACCCTCTTTATGCTTATGATGCCAAGAAATCTATCGAGGAAGGGCACAACCTTTGGTCGCAGATTTGTCGAAAAAACATCATGATCAAAGTCCCAGCCACCATAGAAGGGTTGGAAGTGATTACTGAACTCACATCGTCTGGCATCAATGTCAATGCTACGTTGATTTTCTCGGTCGAACGCTACAAACAGGTCATTGAAGCATACATACGCGGGTTGGAAAAGCGAGTCGCCGACAATCAACCGGTCGATTCAATCGCAAGCGTCGCTTCTTTCTTTGTATCCCGTATTGATACTGCTGTTGACCAACTTCTTGATGGCGTGATCGCTTCACCAAGCAAACTTAGCCAGGAAGCTGCTAATACCAAAGGACGGATTGCTGTTTCAAATGCCAGAATTGCCTACCAGGCTTACCTTGAGCAGTTTTCAAGCGAACGTTTCGTGGCTTTACAAAAACATGGTGCCAAACCACAAAAACCATTATGGGCATCTACTGGTACCAAAGATCCGAAATATTCTGACACACTATATGTCGACAACCTGGTTGCCTCTGGCAGTGTCAACACCATTCCGCCGAAAACCCTTGTGGCTTTCCTTGATCACGGTCAGCCACGACTGTCTATTGGAGAGAACCTTGAACAATCCTGGTCAGATATGGAGTTGTTAGAAAAACTTGGGATCGATTTTGCAGCGGTCACCAGCCAATTGGAAGACGAAGGTGTGGAGAAATTCAGGCAAGCTCACCTGGCATTACTTGAAATCGTCGAAGGCAAACGCACTCATTTTATCCACGGTTTAAACGGATTGGTGAACCCGTTGCAAGCCGCGCTTAAGTTGGCTATCTCGGAAAAAGCTGTAAGCCGTATGTACGCGCACGACCCTCGCTTCTGGACTGAGGATGAAAGTGGTTTTGATGAGATCCGCAATCGCCTGGGTTGGCTGGGTTTACCCTCACAACAGGTTGCTTTGATTGAAGAATTAGAGAATTTCCGTGATGGATTGTTAGCCGAAGGCTTTCATGACGCCTTTGTTTTAGGCATGGGCGGCTCTTCACTGGCACCAGAAGTGATCAGCCAGGCAATTGCAGCCAATCTTGAGCATGGCAGAGGGTTAAAACTTCAAATCATTGATACTACCAACCCGGAAGAGATCGCGTTCCGTTGTGAAGGCATCGACTTGACCAAAACCATTTTTGTTGTTTCAAGCAAAAGTGGCGGCACAAGCGAGACTCTCTCAGCAATGACGTATTTTTGGGCTGAGCTGGAAAAATTTGGGGTAAAGAATCCTGGCAACAATTTCGTCGCTATCACCGACCCCGATACCTCGCTCCAGCACCTGGCTAAATCTAAAAATTTCCGAAAAGTGTTCAACGCGAGACCGGATGTGGGTGGGCGTTATTCCGTTTTCACTCACTTCGGATTGGTCCCTGCGGCTATTATGGGTGTTGACCTCCACCACTTCTTGAATGAAGCGATTGAAGCAGAGCATCAGGGGCTCGAATCTGTTCCCTATCCTGCCAATGCCAATCTCTTGTTAGGTTTGCTAATCGGTGAAGGTGCGAAAGCTGGAAAAGACAAACTAACCTTCATCGCAGAAGGTTATTCAACTCATTTGGTCCCTTGGCTGGAACAATTAATTGCAGAGAGCAGTGGTAAAGACAGAAAAGGAATTTTGCCGGTAGAAGGCGAAGAAACCCTCGAAACACTCGACTATCCGTCTGACCGCGTCTTCGTCTACATCCACGTAGACGGAGAAAAACGAGCAATTGCTTCAACCCTCGTAGAAAAAGGTTTTCCTGTGGTTGAGATTTCATTACAAGATCCATATCAACTTGCGAAGGAGTTTTATCGATGGGAGTATGCCACGGCTGTTGCCTGTGCTGTGTTGAAAGTAAATGCTTTTGATCAGCCTAATGTTCAACTCAGCAAGACCATCACCAAAGACGTGATCAAGCAATACCAGGAAAAAGGACGCTTGGAAGATGGAACGCCAATCTGGGAAAATGATGAAATCGCGGTCTATGGCTTTCCTGTCCCTGGGTTTGATGAAGTCGATAACCTGAGTGAAGTTCTGAATGTCTATGGTCAGACAGTTCAGGACAACGGGTATATCGCGCTCAACGCTTTCGTTGCTCGCCTGACTAAAAATGAAAATCTGTTACAGGGATTGCGAACAATGCTCCTCAATCGGTTTAATAAGGCTACGACGCTCGGTTTTGGTCCACGGTTCTTGCATTCAACCGGGCAACTACACAAAGGCGGTCAAGATGGCGGTCTGTTCATTACCTTCACCAAGGATAGTCCAATCGATTTTGATATCCCAGGTGAGGGAATGAGTTTTGCCACTCTTCAGCGCGCCCAAGCCTTGGGAGACATCGAGGCATTGCGACAAAAAGGGAAAAGAGTTATTCGAATCCATCTGAAATAGATTGGATGTTGTTATGAAAATGTTGGGTATCGACCACGGAAACGCCAGAATCGGGGTGGCAATCAGTGACCCTATGGGTGTATTAGCACGCCCTTTACGGATCGTGAAACACACTTCACGATCTGAAGATGCTTTGGTCATTGCCAAACTAGCCCAGGATGAGGGCTGCCAGGCGATCGTCGTCGGGCAACCACTGGATAGTGATGGTAGTCTGGGTCCCCGGGCAAGGTCAGTTAACCGTTTTATCGAGGAGCTTCAAAGTAAAACGGATCTTTTGGTTATAGCATGGGATGAATCCCATTCCACACAACATGCGCTGCAGGCTTCAATTTCTCGGGGGGAAGGCAAGAGGAAACGCCAGGAAGCGATGGATGACCAGGCAGCGGCTGTGATTCTGCAAGATTACCTCGACAATCACCATAAGCTACTTGACTTAGAGGTAAAACCTTGACCCGCAAACGCAAACAGGTACCATTTTTGTTTTTGATCTTCTTTTTGCTGGCGGTCGGGCTGGTGTTGTTCATGATGTATGCTGTCTACAGTAATGGTCAGGCTCTCGGAGCACCGGGCAGCAATGTAAGTACTCTCAATAATCTGCGCTACTCCATCCGTCTCTACAAAAACCTGGATTTACTGAAGCAAAAAATGGAATTTTCTGGTCAACCTGAACGGAAATTCATCATATCCAATTCGGATAATGCTCTGGACATCTGTTACAAGCTCGAAGCGGAACTGTTTGTTTATTCTGGCGTTGGAACCTGCGATATTTTGACCTACAAAGGAACTGACCGCACACTCAGCCCGGGAACTTACACACTGCCGAGTGGTTTGAATGCCATCCAGGTCGCCTCCTTCATCGCAGATGGAACGAAGCGTGATCTCCAATTCACTATTTTTGCCGGGTGGCGGCTTGAGGAAGTTGCAGCTGTTATTAACCAACTGGATCTCGGGTTTACCAGAGAAGAATTTCTGAATTTCGCAAATTTTCCACCGGCAGAAATCACACAATTGCTCAACATGCCTGCACAAAGATCATTGGAAGGTTATATGCATCCCGGTTTCTACAGCCTGAAACCGACTATCACGCTCGAAGAATTCGTACTTCAGTCGATCAGCCGAACAAAAGCAGTGATCGATGAAGCCTCTCAACTAACCAATACCCAAAGTTCCACTTTGTCGAGTGATCAACTGATCATCCTGGCTTCGATCATCCAACGAGAAACATTGGAAAGTTCCGAAATGCCCACTATTGCCTCGGTATTCTTCAACCGGTTGGCGATTTCTATGCGACTGGAGACAGATCCAACGGTCCAATACGCACTCGGTTTCGACCCGGTCATGCAAACATGGTGGAAATCACCGCTAACTTATGAAGATTTAGCGGTTCAATCCGACTATAATACGTATCAAGTGAATGGATTACCCCCCGGAGCAATTTCCAATCCTGGGAGAGATGCGATTCTGGCTGCCTTTGCACCTGAGCAAACTGGTTATTATTTCTTCCGTGCGAAATGTGACGGGAGTTTTACACATAATTTTGCAGTTACATTCGAAGAACACCTGGCAAACGGGTGTGAGTAAAGGAGAAATCATGATTGTTTTAGGGATTGATATCGGTGGTTCCGCTACTAAAGGGGCTTTGGTTGACACTGAAACCGGGAAATTAGTTTCAGATAGAATCCGACACAAGAGTGATAAAAGCAAGAAACCTAAAGAGATCGTCAAGGACATCCACAAGATCGCCAAAATATTGAATTACTCTGGCATTATTGGCGCTGGCTTCCCAGGAATTGTTAAAAATGGTGTTATTGGCACATCAGCCAACCTGCACAAAGACTGGGTCGGAGCTAATTTGGCAAAAATGATCTCAGATGAAACCGGCAACAAAGCCTTCATCCTCAATGATGCGGATGCGGCTGGCATGGCAGAGTTTCGTTTTGGCAGTGAAGAGGCACACAAGGCGAATGTTGTCATGTTCCTGACCATCGGTACTGGCATTGGTTCGGCTTTGTTTGTTGAAGGTAAATTACTTCAAAATACCGAGTTAGGGCACATGTTACTTGGTAAATACGAAGTCGAGGAATATGCATCAGCTGCAGTCAAGTCTCGAGAAAAATTGACCTGGAAGCAATGGGCAGTACGATTTAATGAGGGACTGAAAGCGTATGAGTTCTTGTTTAGCCCAGACCTTTTCATCCTGGGTGGAGGGGTCAGCGCGCGCTTTGACAAATTCTCACAATACCTGACTGTGAAAACCAAGGTCATTCCAGCCAAACTGGAAAATCTGGCAGGCATTATTGGTGCAGCCATCGCTGCCGAAGAAAAACTGAAGTGATTCTTATTTGACTTTAAGGAAAGCAGGTATACCATTCATACCTGCTTTTTTTCGAATATTGATTTCTGGATGGCAAGACTAACCACGATTACCACACACTAAAATGAACAATAATTCCTGGAAAAAGTCACCATATCTCTTGCTTGTTATTGGCATTTTTGCTGTCTCGACCGCCGCGATCCTTATCAAGACGGTCCTCCCATCTGCCAGTCCGATTTCAGTGGCTTTTCATCGCTTATTCTTTTCAGCTATCATCGCCAACTTGATTTTATTCAGCACAAAAAGAGAGGAAAAAGTCCACTTTGACGTCCGGCTACTTGGT
Organism: Anaerolineaceae bacterium; assembly: GCA_038562515.1. GTDB lineage: Bacteria > Chloroflexota > Anaerolineae > Anaerolineales > Anaerolineaceae > Mesolinea. The sequence goes on along the minus strand of JBCFBG010000016.1, from coordinate 27,379 downwards.
CTGCTTGTGCTATCCGGTGTGCTCCTGGCGCTTCATTTTGCTTTGTGGATCTGGTCTTTGGACTTGGTATCTGTAAATAGTTCCGTAATCTTTGTTACAACTTCTCCATTATGGGTTGGGATATTATCGCCCATCGTCCTCAAGGAACGGGTCCCAAGGCGATTCTACATTGGACTCCTTTTTGCTTTTCTGGGTGGTTTACTCATCGCTGTATTGGGGAACAATACCGAAGGTTCCAATACATTGCCCGGGTTGCTCATGGCATTGTTAAGTGCCTGGATGGTTGCCGGCTACTTGCTGGTGGGAAGAAAAGTAGCAAGTAGAATGTCCACTGAGCTCTACGTCAGTATTGTTTATTCCGTCGCTGCCCTGGTTCTTGGAATCTTGCTCCTGTTTATCGAAAAAGGGTACCCGATATACCCACCCAGGATCTACCTGATTTTCCTTTTACTTGCAATTGTTCCCCAAACACTCGGTCACACATCGATGAACAAGGCACTGACGCTCTTACCGGCGCGGATTGTTTCACTCGCTCTACTTTTTGAACCAATTGGTTCAAGCATCCTGGCAATATTGTTCCTAAAAGAAATACCGTCAGCAGTTGAGCTCGCTGGCGGTATCTTGATTTTACTCGGGCTGTTTATTGCCCTGAGTGCTAAGCCTAATGCGGCATGACTCCATCTCCACGGTGAGCGTTTAGCCACTGCGTGTAACGTTCTTTTTCTTCTGTGGACAAGCGACTGTAAAGCAAGTTCATCTTCCGAATTTTGGTGTTCAGAGCAGAGGTCAGGGCATTCGGTTCCATGCGCCATTTCCAGTTTCCTGCGGTTGTGCCAGGCAGGTTGAAACGGGAATCAGCACCAAGACCCAAAAAATCCTGGATAGGTGTGACCGCGTAGTTTGCAACCGATTGCCAGACAGATCTGATCATGGCTTCTGCAACATCATCGGCTTGTTTGAAATGCAGGTAATCCTGGCAGAATTTTTGCTCAGGTTCGGTTGCAACGTCATACCAACCACGGGCAGTATTGTTGTCGTGAGAGCCGGTATACGCGAAGCAATTAACTGGATAGTGATGTGGGAGGAAATCGTCCTCCGGATCCCCGGAGAATCCGAACTGCAAGATTTTCATACCTGGAAGTTTAAAACCATCTCGCAGCGCTTCAACATCTTCTGTAATCACGCCCAGGTCCTCAGCGATGATGGGGAGGGAGGGGAAGTTGCGTTTCAGTTCTGTAAACAACTCCACGGCTGGACCAGGGATCCAATCTCCTTCAATCGCAGTTGGATTTCCAAAAGGCACATGCCAGGCTGCGGCAAAGCCTCTGAAATGATCCAGGCGAACCATGTCCACCAGTTCAAGAGTTGCGCCCAAACGAGAAACCCACCACTCAAATTTCGTCGAGAGATGATACTCCCAATCATAGAGTGGGTTACCCCAAAGCTGACCTGTGGCTGAAAAATAGTCTGGTGGTACCCCGGCTACAAAGGTTGGATTCAGGTTTTCATCAAGCTTGAAAAGTTCGGGTCTTGCCCAGACATCAGAACTGTCGAGAGAGATAACGAAAGGCATATCACCGATAATCTCAACCTTCTTTTCGACGGCGAAAGCTTTCAGGCGCAACCACTGCCTGAAGAAAAGAAACTGGTTGAATTTGTGCTTCAATATCTTATCTGCCAGTGTGATCTTAGCTTCTTCGATTGCATCCGTTTCCCTGGTCTTGAGAGGTTGAGGCCAGTCCACCCAAGGATGTAATTCCTGGGTTTCCTTGATTGCCATAAAGAGCGCGTAGTCTTCAAGCCATGCATTTTTCTGCTGGCAGAACACCTCAAACTCAGCTTTTAATTTTGTTGAGCCCTTGTTTGCATAAGCATCGAAAGCTTTGTTGAGCAGAAGTGTTTTCCATTCGATTACCGGACCATAATCGACCTCGTCAAGTGGAAAATCAGGTCGCTCTTTTAGATCTTTGCTGGTAAGTAATCCGTCTTCCAATAATAAAATTGGATTGACCAGGAAAGGATTGCCTGCGAAGGCTGAAAAGCATTGATAAGGCGAATCTCCGTAACCAGTTGGACCTAGGGGTAAGATCTGCCACATTTGTGTGCCGCTTTTGCTCAAAAAATCAACCCAGCGGTAGGCTTCGGGTCCCAGATCTCCAATTCCATCGGGACCTGGTAAGCTGGTTGGGTGGAGCAAAATGCCTGATTTTCTATCTAATTTCATTCAATATGTCCTTCATTAAAGTGATTTGTAAACATCCAGGTACTTGTTTGCCGACGTCTTCCAGCAGAAATCTCTGGTCATCGCGTTCTTTTGCATCGCTTGCCAAGTCTCTTTCTGTTCGAAAACATCCAAAGCAAGGTTGAGGCTCTTTATCAGACCAGCTGTAGATTTATCGGCATACAGGAAACCTGTGGCAATCTCAGGATCGGCAGAGTAGTCGGAGATCGAATCTATCAAACCACCAGTGGCGGTTGCCACAGGTAAATTTCCGTATCTCATCGCAAACATCTGGGACAGCCCGCATGGTTCGTAAAGTGAAGGCATCAGGAAAATATCTCCAGAGGCATACAAAACACGAGAAATTAGATCGTCGTACTGGACGAAACAGGCTACACGCTCCGGATGATTTTCAGCCAGTGTACGAGCCCGTGCTTCCAGACCTGGGTCGCCTGACCCTAACAGGGCAAATTGCCACTTGCGATCAAGAAGTTGCGGTAAGGCGTCAAAGATGGAAGGAACGCCTTTTTGTTCTGAGAGTCGGGTGACGATCGTCAATAGGGGAACATTTTCGTCCACGTCAAAACCAAGCGCTTTTTGTAAGTCGAATTTATTCTGAATTCGCTCCGAAAGCTGTTCGACAGAGAAATTGTGCGATATAGTTTCATCCTCGGCCGGATTCCAACGATCTTCGTCGATACCGTTCAAAATTCCGATGACCTTATCGGCGTGCTTCTGAAAGTAGTTCTCCATGCCGCAACCATATTCCGGGGTCAGAATTTCACGTGAATATCCAGGTGAAACTGCAATGATTTTTTGAGCAGCAGCAATGCCCATGGGAAGAGGTGTGTATTTCGCCCAATCAGGCAGGTCTGGGTCCTGGCTGGCGGTAAAACCGAGTTGGCTCATAGCTTCCTGGGAGCCCCAACCGTTGTACGGCAAATTATGGATGGAAAGAACAGTTTTAATACCTGCAAAGAATGGATCATCTTTGTAGGTCGTTGCCAGCGCATGAACAGCCAGAGCTGTGTGCCAGTCGTTGGCGTGCAAAATATCGATTTTCCAGTCCAGATAGCGCAAGGCTTCAAGCAACGCCCGCGAAAAACTGGCATACTTCATTCCATCCAGCTGCCAGTCTCCGTGGTAAATGGGGGAGTCATGGTTAATGTACGGATTATCGATCAGGTAAACGGGCACACCATCAATATCCGATATAAAAAGCTCGCAGTCAATTTGCTGGGTGTTTGCCTGGAAAGAAAAGTTACCAATTTTTTTTCGGGGTGGATTCTTTGCCTTGATAACGGCATGAAAAGGCATAATCGTACGAATGTCAATTTCATCAGAAAAATTTCCCATAAGCGAAGCAGGCAGCGCACCACCTACATCACCCAATCCACCTACCTTTGCAAAAGGAGCTGCTTCTGCGCTGGCAAACAAAACCTTAATTTTTCCGGAATTTTCATTCATAATAAACCTCAGTCAGTCCTCATTCGATGCTCAACCATCTCGAGGTAGTCCTGCGTTACTAGATTAATATCTGCAATGCCCAATTTTCTGAAGAGATTATTGATCAATGACGATTTCTGATCTGCATCTTCCCGGCTCCAGGTACGGCTCTTGATTTCGAGGAATTTTCCCAGTTCGGGTTTTATGAGCGTATCGAGATTTACGAAGAATTCCGTGCCTTCAAACTCGATAAGGAAACGCAAACGGTCTTTTTCGATCTCGAATTTCTTTGTTGGTTTGAAATATTCAGTGTAAAAACGCAGACTGTGTGTGGCAGGGGCAAAGTAACGCGATCTGGAGAGCAACACGTTTTGATCATGGTCGCTATCTTCATCCATTCGTTCGCCGATCAGCGTGAGACGTGATCGAACGCTGGTGATCTTACCCATATCGTCCAGGAATTCGTCTTCACGATAGCGCAAGCGTCCGTTCTTATCATCCTCAAACTCAAAATAGGTATCATATTCGTGGTAATGGCGCTTACGCAAAATCTTGATGCCCTGATCATTTAAGGCGTCAATTATGGCGCTTCTATCGTCAATGGGCACTTTCGCCTGAATCTCAAAACTCTCTTCCTCAGCTGCACCGCCAATGGCGATTAGTTTGGAATGGACCGATTGTTCTCTTCCACGCAAGAATTTGTCGATGTTCTCAGCCACTACACGGGCTTCGGCAATCAGTTCTTTTTCATTGAGCGTCTGAAGTTGACGTTGCTTCATCAACCACTTGCCATTGACCATTACATCACTGACATCCGTCGATTTGGCGGCATAAATAATCTGGGCATAGACACTATCAGGATTCCGGCGGAAGCGGGGTTGGTTGTGAATGCCATCCAGATCAACCAGAATCAAATCGGCACGTTTGCCTGGTTCGATGCTGCCGATGAGATCACCAAGGTGGATTGCTTTGGCACCGATGCTGGTAGCCATCGCCAACACCTGTTTGGCAGGCAGAACAGTGGGATCTTCCGCGGTCGGTTTGGCGATAAAACTGGCAAGCCGAATTTCTTCAAAGAAATCCAGGTCATTATTGGAGGCAGTCCCGTCGGTTCCAATACCAACATTGCAACCCATCTCCATCATCTTTGCAACAGGGGCGAAGCCTGAAGCCAGTTTCAAGTTCGAGGAGGGATTGTGAGCGATGCCTGAGCCGGCATGCATCAGAGAGCGGATCTCACCCTGGTCGATGTGTACACAATGGGCGGCAACCAGGCGGGTATCAAGCATGCCAAATCTTCTGATATATGGCACAACTGGGATTCCGTGCTCGTTGCGCACATTTAGCACTTCATCAGCAGTTTCTGAGACGTGAAAGTGGACAATTGTATCCGTTTCCTGCGCCAATTTTACACAAGCTGTCAATACATCAGGAGTGCAGGTATAAACTGCATGAGGAGCGATTGCAGGAACGATCAGGGGGTGACCTTTCCACTTATCGATCAAAGCACGGCAGTGATCGAGCGCTTCTTCAAAAGAGCTTGAATCGGGGGAAGGGAATTTCATGACTGTCTGACCGACCACAGCGCGCATGCCGGCTTCAGCAGCCGCTTCGGCGACATCGTCTTCAAAATAGTACATATCATTGAAAGTGGTCACACCGGACCGGATCAATTCAGCACAGGCAATTTTTGTTCCGAGGCGGACGAATTCTGGAGAGACGAATTCTCTTTCAACCGGCATCATATAGCCCATAAGCCAGACATCCAGGCGAAGGTCATCAGCAAGCCCGCGCAAAAGAGTCATGGGAACGTGGGTATGCGTATTGACAAATCCGGGCATCAGTACTTTACCGCCACAATCGATCTCTTCTTTCGCATCGTACTTGGCGAGTAGGGCTTCTTCGGCGCCGACCTCAACGATTTTTTCTCCATTAACGGCAACGGCACCTGGCTCATGGATTGTGTAATCCGAGTCCATGGTCAAGACAATGGCATTCCTTAAAATGGTATCAATAGCGATCATCCAATTCCTTTCAACTTGTTTAGCCTGGTGCGAATTTGGTCGAGACCAACATTGAGAGCCCAGCGAGCAGCATCTCCGGCAGGACCGCCATAGAGGCGCTGATACTCCTGGATGTTTTGGTCTTCCAGTAAAGCAACAAATAATTCCAGATGTTGTTCATGGGGAGTGAGCATTGCTCCGAGAACGAAATTTGCTTGTTTCCTGTCCCGGTATTCATGCATAAGCGTCTTAAAAGTATCGTGTGTTACGTCAATATCAAGAAGTTGCCCGGACAAAAGGTCTGGTGAGAGATGTTCTGCCAGCGAATTGTAAATCAAGGCATCTGTACCGACTTCGAGAACACACAATGATTGGTTTTGCTTTTGCAGGTCGCTGGCAACAACCGATTGGATGGTATCCTGATTTTCTCCAAAGATGTAGTCCGTCAATTTTTCACGAATTTCTCGAAGCACAGGTTCCATCATGCGTTGAGCTTCTTCCGGTGACCGGGCTTTTGCAGTCACTCTGACATCTGTTTGCCCAGGATGAGCCAGCAGACCCACTGTGGGATTATTTAGTTTCTCCATATCACCGATAATTTCATCGATACTGGATTCGCCCAAAGAGACGGTGTGAATAACCCAGGGCAAAATTGTCTCGTCTTCCAGGTGGTAACGTTCCTTGAGATAATTTACTACAAAGGTATTCATAATGTGTTCCATCTCGCGGGGAACGCCGGGAAGTGCTATCAAAGTTTTGACACCCAGCTCTACGGCAAAAGCAGGCGCCGTGCCAACATCATTGCGTATAGCAATTGCATTAGCTGGAATATATGCCTGGCGTTTATTGTTTTCGGTGGGTGTGCGATTATAAAAACTGAAACGCTCCAGTATCTGATCCCACAATTCTTGCTTGTAGACCAGATCGACATTGAACGTGTCAGCTACAGCCTGGCGGGTAGGGTCATCCACAGTGGGTCCAAGCCCGCCAGTTGTGATAACCACGTCAGCACGCATCAATGCTTCCTGCAAGGTGGCAGTAATGCGTTTGATGTTATCCCCTACGGTTGTGAGACGGTAAAGGTCAATTCCAATGTCGCGTAATGCCCTGGCAATGTAGCGAGAATTGGTGTCCTGAATTTCACCTAAAAGTAGTTCGGTGCCGATAGTTACGATTTCTGCAACAGCCATTGGATTCCCTTTGAAGTTGTTTTGCCCCAGTAATGGGATAGTCGTTATATTTTATCCTAAAATAACCTATCCTTGGTGGTTTCAGAAGCTTTAAAGCCAAGATCAACGGGTATACTACTCTTATGAATACCGATAGCCGTTACCGTAAGAAGTTGGGAGCCTGGGGCGAAACCCGGGCGTCTGAGTATTTAAGCAAAAAAGGTTACCAATTGCTTGAGAAGAACTATCGTACGCGCCATGGTGAGGTTGATCTGATTATGAATTCCGAAAACAGGCTGGTTGCAGTAGAGGTGAAGACTCGTAAGACAACTACCTATGGCATTGCTGAGGATAGCATTACACGGAAGAAATATCTGGCAATCCAGGCATCGATGTTTGTTTACCTGGAAAACCACCCGGAACTGGATGCTGACTGGCAGCTGGATATCCTGGTGATAGAGACAGTCTCAGCGGAAAATACCACGATCATCCATTATGAAAACATTTATTTGGATTACTTGAATGATTGAGAATAAACCTAAAGTAATTATGTTGATCGGAGCAACTGCCTCCGGGAAAACCGGTTTGGCTATCCAGCTGGCGCAAGCACTAAGCACAGAAATCATATCTGCCGATTCCCGCTACCTTTATCGCCAGTTAAATATCGGTACGGCTAAACCGAGCGCGGAGGAGGTATCCAAGGTTCGGCATTACCTGATCAATTGTGCCGATCTGGATCAACCCTGGAGCATCGGCGAATATAAGGCAGAAGCAGAAAATTTAATCCACAAGCTGAATGATGAAGGAAAGATACCAATCCTGACCGGCGGAACCGGTCAGTATATTCGTTCACTGCTGCAAAATTGGCAGATACCCGAACTTGAAGCCGATGAACGGATGCGGAACGTGCTCGAAGGGATAGGCGGGAATATTGGTTTTGAGAAGCTACATGAAAATCTCAGGGTCCTGGATGCTGAGGCAGCAAGTTTCATCGATTACCAGAATCATCGGCGAACAGTAAGAGCGATTGAAGTGATTTTCAAAACCGGATTGCGTTTCTCCCAAGTTCGTTCTAAACAGGAACCACCTTTTGATTCTCTGATCATCGGACTGAAATGGGAAAGAGCAGAACTTTATCAACGAATCGACGCACGTATTGAACAAATGTTGGATGAAGGTTTCATCGATGAAGTCCGCGAACTCGTTGAGAGTGGCTACAAAGATGCTCTCCTGAAAATGGGAGTAATTGGATACAGCGAATTGATAGCATTTTTGGATGGTGAAATCAGCCTGGAAGAGGCAAAGACCCTGATCAAACGCAACACTCGAAAGTATGTCCGCCGACAGGCGAACTGGTTCAAGCCAACCGATCCGGAAATTCATTGGTTAAATGCACAAGATCCAGACATCTTACAAAAAATGCTGGATCTTGTGAGAACTAAATTTGTAACGAATTAGATGGCATCGAAATAGGGGATGCCTTGATTCTTTTCGTTTGGTGACGGGAAGAGTTGTTCAAACTCCTCTTTTGAAAGCGTTTCCACTTCCAATAATTTTTCAGAAATCTCGATTAATTTTGCTTTGTATTGGACCAAAATGTCTTTAGCAGTAGCGTAGGCTGATTCGACCAGGTCGTGCACTTCTTCATCAATCGTCTGCGCAACCAGTTCTGAGTAGTCACGCTGTTCAGAGATTTCCCGACCGAGGAAGACCAGTTCTTCTTTCTGACCATAGACCATCGGACCCAGTTTATCACTCATACCCAAACGGGTGACCATTCGGCGTGCCAGTTTAGTTACTCGCTCAATGTCATTGGAAGCGCCGGAAGTAATGTCACTGAACATGATTTCTTCAGCAGCACGACCGCCGAGCATCGTGGACATTTCTGCAAGGAGCATCTTTTTGGATTCCAAATATTGGTCTTCAAGTGGAAGCGAGAGGGTAAAACCACCAGCCATTCCACGGGAAATGATGGAGACTTTTTGCACCGGGTTGGCTTCCGGTAATGCGCTGGTCACGATGGCATGCCCAACTTCGTGATAAGCGATGATCTTCTTTTCTCTTGGATTCATCAGCTTGCTCTTTCGTTCCGGACCAGCGATAACGCGCTCGATTGATTCCTCAAACTCGTCGCGGGTGATGATCTTCTTATTTCGGCGTGCAGCAAGAATGGCAGCTTCATTGACCAGGTTTTCCAGGTCAGCACCGACAAATCCAGGTGTTGAACGGGCAATTTCACCAAGGTCAACGCTGGAATCGATCGGTTTACCTTTAGCATGCACTTTTAGGATTGCTTCGCGACCGTTCTTGTCGGGTTTATCCAACATGACACGGCGGTCAAAGCGACCAGGTCGCAGCAAAGCAGGATCGAGAATGTCAGGTCGGTTGGTTGCGGCAATCACGATTACGTTGGTATCCGTTCCAAAGCCATCCATTTCGACAAGGAGTTGGTTTAGAGTTTGTTCTCGCTCGTCATGGCTTCCGCCAAGACCTGCACCACGATGACGACCAACGGCATCGATTTCATCAACAAACACGATACAAGGGGAGTGCTTTTTGGCTTCATCAAAAAGGTCTCGCACACGGCTGGCACCCACACCTACAAACATTTCAACAAATTCAGAGCCAGAAATTGAGAAGAAGGGCACACCGGCTTCACCGGAAACGGCTTTTGCCATCAAGGTTTTACCAGTACCTGGTGAACCTACCAATAAGACACCCTTTGGAATGCGAGCACCCAATGCAATAAATTTCTGAGGCTCTTTGAGGAATTCAACCACTTCCTGCAGTTCTCCTTTGGCTTCATCCACGCCAGCTACATCAGCAAAGGTCACTGTTGGGTGTTCGCCCGTCAGCATCTTTGCCCGGGATTTGCCAAAGGACATCGCGGCATTGTTGGAGCCCTGAGCCTGGCGAATGAAGAAAAAGAATACGAAAGCCATCAAAATGAAGGGCAGGAAGTTGATCAACAAATTGGCTGCGTTAGCCCAAAAACCAGGTAGCACAATTTCAATCTTGAGGTTGGGATCACGCAACTTTTCAGGTGAGACGCCAAGTAAAACCAACTCTTCGATCAAACTGGAATCGGGATCTTTTGCTGTCGTGGTTGCGGCTCGGTTGGTGATATCACGGTAAGTAACAAAAATATCATCGCCTTTGATTTCAATTTTTCCAACCAGGTCCGCCTCGATATCAGCGGCGAGTTGGTTGATCGGGATTGGTTGGGTCCCAAAGGCTTGTTCCTGGAAACCATAAAAAACCATCGCGACGATAGAAAAAAGCAAAAGTGCCGAGATGAAAAAAGACTGATTGCGAGATTTCAATACTGCCTCCGTTCAGCGGTGTTTTCCGCTGGAATAAGATTATACCAACAAGACCGATTGATTCGCTTGTTTGAATAGGAGATGGATTGTTTCTGATATTTCTCTGATATTAACTTAATGGGTCGATTTCGTGGCAATGTCCACATCCAATATTTGGGTCGCGGACCAATTCGTGTGATTTCGAACACCAGGCTTTCACTTTCATGCGCTGTTTGAAAAGAACTTTCCCGATGAATACAGAGTAAACTAAATTTTGACAGGAATTGTGACGTAAATAATCGGGCAATGGGCACCCTGAACAAAGCTGGGAAGTCCAGTTTTTCTTATCTTTAGGGTTACTCAATGCCCGGCATTCTTCAAAATTGCGACCGCGATAATAATCCCCATAAAAGAATTTGCATTCGCGCCCATCGGGTGTTTTCATCAAATACAGCCTGTCTAAACGCGGGTTACGTAATCGCCAGTACGAGTATCGACACGAATGGTATCACCCAGATTAACGAAAGCAGGAACCTGCACCTTCAGGCCAGTTTCCGTGACAACATGTTTGGTTAGTCCAGTGGCAGTGTTGCCGCGTGCGGCCGGCTCGGCTTCGGTAATCTCGAGATCGACTGTCGTCGGTAATTCGATGTCCAAAGGTTCGTTGCCATAATAGGTCAGTTTGACTTCCATATTTTCTTTCAGATAGCCTTCGTATTCTGTCACCAGCGAGTTTGGCACTGCTGGCTGATCAAAGTTGTCAGTATCCATAAAATAGAAGAAATTATCGTCTCGATAAAGATACTGTACATTATGGTATTCCAATCGAATATCCTGGACGCGATCACTGGAGATAAAGGTCATTTCCAGTGTAGTACCTTTGCGTAAATCACGCGCTTTGATGCGGATCGTTGCACTGCCACGCCCTGGCTTATTGTGTGAATATTCCAGTACTTTGTAAAGGATGCCATCCTGGGTAAAGGTCACACCTTTTCTTAATTCATTGACTTCAATCATAAAAATCCTCTTTCGCGCTTGAAACTAAGCCCACGAATTATAGCGCAACTAACGATGCTTTACAATCTATTCCGGTTCAGAAATTTAATTATTAAAAAATATGACAAGTTAGTATCTGGAATGCGATTTTTCGGTTATAACAACTGCAATATGGCAATTATTAACCATAACCGGAGGCATTATGCTCGAAATTTTGGATGTCAATAGTAAATCGCTGCAAAAAGAGTTCGTCGATTTTCAATATAAGCTCTATAAAGACTGCCCACAATACGTTCCTCCTTTTCGAACTGACATATTTATGATGATGAATAAGAAGAAGCATCCGTTTTACGATCATTCGGATTCGGATTTCTTCATCGCCAAGCGGGATGGCAAGGTGGTGGGTAGGATATCTGCGCTTGAAAACAAACCGTTCAATACTTTTCACCAGACAAAAGATAGTGAATTCTATCTTTTTGATTGCATCGACGATCAGGAAGTCGCCAATGCGCTCTTTGATAAAGTAAGTGAATGGTCCAGGGCAAGGGGACTAAACCGCATTGTTGGACCCAAAGGCTACGGTCCGTTGGATGGGTACGGAATCCAGGTTGAAGGTTTTGAACATCGCCAGATGATGAATATGATGAACTACAACTACCCTTATTATCAGAGACTGGCAGAAAAATATGGCTTCGAAAAAGAAGTTGACTTTGTCTCCAGTTACCTGGCTCCGCAGACTTTTGTTTTACCAGAGAAAATTCAAAAAGCTGTTGAAATTGTAAAAAGGCACGGGAAACTCAGCGTTATGGACTTCCACAACAAGAAACAAATATTGGAAGCAAAGTACAAATTGAAAGAAGCCTACAACCGCGCGTTCATTCATAACTGGGAATACTATCCACTCTCAGACCGGGAACTGGATTATGCCGTCGACAATGCAATTCAGTTTGTGATACCTGAATTACTTAAACTAATTCAGAATGACAAGGGTGAGGTTGTTGGTTTTGTTCTCCCATTTCCAGATGCTTCTGCAGCAATGCAAAAAAACAAAGGCCGTCTTGGACCGATTGGTATTATTCGCCTGCTCCGGGAACTAAAAACCACTCAATGGCTTGATTTTAATGGTATTGGTATTCTGCCAGAATACCAGGGTATGGGCGGTAATGCCTTAGTTATGGATTCTTTATTGAAAGCCGCGCAAGCTAACAAGCGCTACATCCATTCAGAACTGACCCAGGTGGCTGAAACCGCAATTCAGATGCGTAAAGACCTGGATAACCTGGGTGTTAAATACTACAAAAACCACCGGGTTTATAAAAAACACCTTGACTAATTCAAAGAATTAAACGAAAAGCTGCTTGACCTCAAGCAGCTTTTCGTTATTAACAGTAAAATAGAGTAAAAGCGGGTGATGGGATTCGAACCCACGAATGTTAGCTTGGGAAGCTAATGCCTTACCACTTGGCAACACCCGCGTGAGTTCATTATTTTACCCTGATTTTTAATTCTTGGAAGAAAGAAATGCCCAAAAAACCGACTACCGAAGCAGAACAATTTGTTAAAGATCGAAAGAATTCGTTCCTTGCCGCTTTTCAAGGTTTGGCATTTGTTTTCAGGACACAGAGAAACGCCTGGATCCATCTTGCATCGACCGTAATTGTTGTTGGAGTCGGCATCTTCCTTCACCTGGAAATTGGGGAATGGATAACACTGCTGTTAGTTATTGGACTGGTGTGGCTGGCTGAGTTCCTCAATACCGCCTTTGAAGCAATTGTTGACTTGGCAAGCCCTGAAATCCATCCACTGGCGAAAATCAGCAAGGATGTTGGTGCGGCATCGGTACTGATCGCTGCTATTTTGGCTGTGATCATCGGAATATTGATTTTAGGACCGGCAATTATAGAAAAATTTAATATTATTGGTTAATCTTTGCTGTTGTAAATTAAAATGACAGCTGTATACTATAAATAATAAACTACAGAATTTATTGGAGAAATGAATATGTTTGAAGAACCGATTAATGTCACTGATGCAGCTTTTGAAAAAACCGTTTTAGAAAATACTCTTCCTGTGATCGTTGATTTTTGGGCTCCGTGGTGTGGACCTTGCCGTATGGTAGCCCCGATCCTCGACAAAATTGCAAAAGAGTATGCTGGAAAACTAATCGTTGCCAAAGTAAACACCGACGAGAACCAGGAATGGGCAGGGAAATTCGGCGTGCAGGGTATTCCCACCATGCTGATGCTCAAAGACGGTAAAATCATTCACCGTCAGGTCGGCGCATTACCTGAACCCATGTTAAAAGATACAGTAGATCAATTCCTGGCAGTCGCCCAAGGCGCATAAGAAGCCGAAGATAAACAAAAAGAGCCGCTATCGCGGCTCTTTTTGTTGAACAATACTGGGAATTAATCTGCTGTGGTCACAGTACGCTTACGAACAATATCTGCACCAAGCTGCTGCAGTTTTTCATCAATTCTCTCATAACCTCTGTCAATTTGACCTACATTGCGTATAGTAGACTCGCCTTTGGCGGATAGTGCAGCTAAAACCAACGCGATCCCTGCCCGGATATCGGGACTGTCGAGCTTCTCTGCATTAAGGCGGGTGGGTCCATTGACGATACAACGATGGGGATCGCACAGGACGATCTGGGCACCCATTGAGACAAGTTTATCGATGAAGAACATCCGGCTGGGGTACATCCAGTCATGGAAGAGGATCGTTCCCTTGGATTGAGTAGCAATTACAATGGCGATGCTCATCAAGTCAGTTGGGAAGGCTGGCCAGGGCATGACGCTGATTTCAGGAATGGCGTTACCCAGGTCGGGTTGAATGACAAGTTTCTGATTCGAAGGAACAATAATATCGTCACCTTCAAAAATCATCTCAACCCCAAGCCTGCCTAAAACAAGCTGAATCATTCGCAAATATTCGACTCCAGCATCCTTAATGCGGATCTCGCCACCAGTCACCACGGTGGCACCCACAAAACTGATCACTTCAAGGTAATCAGGGCCGATAGTAAACTCCGCACCATGCAGATCCTCGACACCCTCAATACACAAGACATTCGAGCCGATGTTGTCAATTTTTGCGCCCATGGCGTTCAATAACTGGCAAAGTTGTTGAATATGAGGTTCCGAGGCAGCATTTCGAATATGAGTTGTGCCTTTTGCCAACACTGCTGCCATAATCGTGTTTTCTGTAGCTGTCACGCTGGCTTCATCGAGCAAAATGTCAGCTCCCACCAAGCCATCAGTAGAAAAATCGAAGTAATCCTCATATACAAAAGTGGCGCTCAGCTTTTCAAGTGCCAGTATATGAGTGTCAACCCGCCTACGACCGATAACGTCGCCACCGGGAGGTGGCAATTTTATGCCATGATAACGAGCTGTCATTGGTCCAGCCAGTAGAATCGATGCCCTGATTTGCCGGCAAAGGTCCGGGTCAAGATCGCCCGGAGTGATGTTGGATGCTTGTATGGTCCAGGTGGAGGTTGAAAGATCTTTTGTGATCGTGACCCCCAAGCTCTGAAATAACTCAGCCATAGTCCGTGTATCCTGGATGTCTGGCATATTGTGGAGCACAACTGGTTCAGTCGTCAAAAGACAAGCCGCCATCAGCGGAAGAGCAGCGTTCTTATTTCCAGAAGGCCGCATTATTCCCCGCAGAGGTGTTCCCCCTCTGATGATGAATTTATCCATTTAATTCTCCTCGATTTTTATTGATCAACACTTGGTCCTGAAGCGGAAACTTCTGGACCAACATTTTTATCGTATTTAATAAAGTTGTCAACAAATTTTTGTGCGAGCGCTCTAGCTTCCAGCTCATATTGTTTCCTGTCCTGCCAGGAAAGCTCCGGATTCAGAACCTCATAAGGGACACCAGGCACCGCATCAGGAATCGCAACTTTGAAAATTGGGTGGATGTGAGTTGGGACGTTATCCAAATCTCCCTTCAAAGCCGCGCCAATC
Source organism: Anaerolineaceae bacterium (assembly GCA_038562515.1). Taxonomy (GTDB): domain Bacteria; phylum Chloroflexota; class Anaerolineae; order Anaerolineales; family Anaerolineaceae; genus Mesolinea. The sequence goes on along the minus strand of JBCFBG010000016.1, from coordinate 12,265 downwards.
ATTGCCCTGGTGAGAGGAAGTTTGATTCTTTCACCTACGCCAAAACCGCCACCAGACCAGCCAGTGTTCAACAGCCAGACCTGAGTACCGTATTTCTCCAGTTTTTCAGCTAAAAGTTTGGCATAGACTGTGGGTTTCAAAGGAAGGAATGGTGCGCCAAAACAAGTGGAGAAGGTTGCCTGCGGTTTGTCACCCAATCCGCGTTCGGTTCCGGCGAGTTTGGAGGTGTAGCCACTCAAAAAGTAGAACATTGCTTGTTCTTTTGTCAATTTTGCCAGGGGAGGCATGACGCCGAAGGCATCAGCAGTCAGAAAGAAAATATTCTGTGGTTGTCCGCCCATCCCGCCAGGGGCATAATTGTCGATAAAAGTCAGAGGATAGGATGCGCGCGTATTCTCAGTGATGGAGTCATCATTAAAATCAGGGTGATTGTTGGATTCCAAAGGAACATTTTCGAGCAGGGCTCCAAACCGATTGATTGCTGACCATACCAAGGGTTCATATTTCGGATTCAGACGAATTGTCTTGGCATAACAGCCGCCTTCGAAGTTGAAGATACCGTTACCGCTCCAACCATGTTCGTCATCACCGATAAGAGCGCGTGCTTCATCAGATGAAAGGGTGGTCTTGCCAGTGCCACTCAGTCCGAAAAACAAGGCTACATCACCTTTTTCGCCTATGTTTGCAGAGCAATGAAGGGAAAGAATGTTACGTTTTGGTAAAACATAGTTCATCAGCGTGAAAACTGATTTTTTTATCTCTCCAGCATAGCGGGTATTGCCGATCAATACTTGTTTTTTATCGAAATCAAGTGCGACCATGGCAGGAGAGCGCAAACCATCACAGGTTGGGTCGCCAACAAATTTTGAGGAGACGATGATCGTGAAATCCGGATCTGAGTGAGGTGCATCATTGGTATTCGCGATAAACATGTTAGAAGCTGCCATGCTCTGCCATGCCTGGTTTGTTATAACCCGAATTCGGATCGTATTTTCAGGGTCTGCCCCTGCTAACACATCTCGCACATAAAGAGGTTCGCCTTTCAATGAATCGACCATTTTCAGCCTGAGATGTACGAAATTCTCAGATGACATAGGTTCAGTCCCCGATGCAAAGTATAGATCAGGGTCTCCATTTTGTACCAAGTACTTATCGTTAGGGGAGCGGCCAGTAAACGGTGAGGTGTTTACGACCAGTGCGCCTGTATCTGCCAGCTGAGATTCACCATTCTTCAGCGACTCACTGACGAGTTCCGGGATATTCAAGTTGTATTTGACTTTTTGGAGGTCAGTAAAGCCTAATTCTTCTAGCCCAGCCTTCAGTACATCGTCGATTTGATTCATGATAAGATCTAAATTCTCCTTTATTGACTATTAAATAAGTTTAATGCAGGTTTCCCATAGATTGATGAGGAGAAATCTGTCATTTTCATCCCAGGAAAGTATCCGCGCGAGGCCACGCCCGAAACCCAACCTCGGACCGAGATCGCATTAAGATAGGCTGAGTAAAATTGGGATTGGGCATCCAGGTCAACATTGTGACTATTGTAGGTGCCATTCGTGCTGCTGATAATATTGCTTGAATTCTTGTTATCACTCGTGTCAGCTGTTGTGAAAGAGGCACCATTCAAGCCAAAATAAACTGGTTTTTGTTGTGCTTCGTAAAACCCATAAATAATACTGTCAAAGAAGCCTCCAACGGAGTCAACAGTATAAGCACCTGGATTATTCAAGTCTGAATTGAACAATAAGTAGAATCCCTGGGACTTATCAAAAAAGGAGTGTGAAGCCAGCGCACCAGTGCCAACTTCCTGGGCTAACAGAATCTGACCCTCATAATATTCGTCGGTCTTCGTTAAAAGATCGGTCCAGATTTTCTCGCTTGTTTTTGGTGTACCAAAATTTTCCCCAACGGTTTCCATTGCACCTGGGTAGGTCGTGGCAACGTCCGGACCACCCAAGATGAGATGATCTGCCTTAATAGCGGTGGCTAGTTTGATGGCATGCATTGTCATTCGTTCGTACTCCGCATACCATTGTTGCCACCAGATCATCGATTTGAGCGAGTTGTTCCACCAGCTGGCAGGATCTGAAGGGAAAATCAACTGAGGGTAAAGTGCAATTTTAATTCCTGCATCGCGAGCCGCCCTCGAAATTCGGTTAAGTTCAGTTGAGGGAATAGTTGTTAATGCATCGCTGTCTATGAATGGTAAATCTTTATTGATCCCAACTTTCCAGGTAGGGGTCAAAATGAGCCAGTTAAAACCGCTTGCCTTAAGCTGGTCAACCGAGCCGTAATATGCGTTCAGATGGTTTGATAGATACACCGGGTCAATTTCAACACCAACTAATGCTTCTTCGTCGAAACTCACCGGTGATTGGGCAGAATTGGCTTGTGCGGTTGGATCCCACACCCTCCAACCACTGATTTCATCCCGGATTTCGCTCGTTGAGCCAACGATAAACGATCTTGGCGTTGTGTTTGGAAAGTTCTCCTCCCCAATGCGGCAATCGGCGTTGCGACAGTAACGATAAATAACTGATTCTCCACTTGCTGACCGGGGATTGTAGACCAGCATCCACTGGTTGTTTTCCATAGGCCACATCGGGATCGGATTGCTCCAGGAACCGAGGTCAAACTGGATGTATAACTGGTCGTTCGAATTGTGATCGCCGGGTGAGGTAGCGAACAAAGTAACGGCGTTTTGCTGCTGGGAACGCCAGGTCGCCACCTGGTCATCCACGATTACATCTTTATCAGGAACAATAAATTCCCGCACAATACGGTCTCCAGTTTGACCGCGTTCGATGTTTACAAATGCATCTCCAAGTGTATATTGATAACGAACCGAACTGCCTGCATAAAGATTGAGTTGGGTTACATATTTTCCATCAGCATTGCGAGCCATGAGGGGCATATTGACTGCCTGAGCGCCAAACCCTGCGAGCATATCGGCATAAGTTTGACCAAACTGGCGTAAATTTCCTGCAATCCTTACAGGAGCGCCAACAGCTTCATTCGGTGGTGTCATCACAAAAGTTACAGTAACTTCAGGTAAGGGGGTCATTCGGATGATTGCCAGGGTAGCCAGGTTTTCAACCATATTGACTTCTTGTTGAAAGCCCAGGTAACTGCCATCAGCAAGTGAGGCTACCAAATTGTGTTTGCCTGTAGGCAAACCTCGAATGAAAAACCTGCCGTTCATATCAGTTAATGCAGTTTTGCCGGCGACATTGATTAAGACATCAGGTAAAGGTGCTTCTGTCTCATCGTCTGCGACTGCTCCATTAAGATCTACCAAGGGACCGCTGTAAGGAGCTTCTGGCCAACCAGCAATCAAATCGTTGACTAACAGATTTTCACGAACAACGATCTGCCGAAAAGACAGCGAAGAACCATCCGGGAGGGTCTCGCTAACTTCTATTGGATGTGTGAGGGTGTACCGATAGGCTATGATTGAGCTTTCCGGGAGCGGCACTCGCAAACTGTAGCCGTTTTCCGTCCGATTGAGAACATAGCGTTCGAGGTTACGACTTACTCCAGATATCAGATCAACAATATCTAAAGCAATTTCATCTTCCTCTGAAAATTTTTGGGGAGAGTAAACTGTGAATTCGACTTCCACCAGTTTTGTTGGTGTTATGTCGGCGGGAAGGTTTTCAATTGCCAATGGAGTATCGGGGTCTTTTGGCTGAAAACTCAACGCACAACCAGACAATAATCCGATAGCCAGCGTCAGGCTAAAAACAAGACGAAACAATGGACTATTTTGACTCACTTACTCCCCATCATTCTTGTTTGACTGAATGATTTTTTCAAAACTTGCTGCCAGGCTGCCAAGAACACCATTGATAAACCTTGGAGAAGAATCGGTCCCAAACATTTTTGCCAGTTCCACAGCTTCATTAATACCCACCTTCAGAGGGGTTTTTTGATAAAAAGCAACCTCCCACAAAGCCATACGCAGAATATTGCGATCTACGATTGCGACTTGATCCAAAGGCCACTCAGGCGCATGTTCACTGATGAGTTTATCGAGGCTGTCAGTTGCGTTTCGAACGCCTGAGATGAGTAAACGGGCAAATTCAAATTGACCCTCGTCCAGTTTTAAATCGAGCGACCTTTCCTCCAAAACATCACCAAGCAAATGGTCGGTCATATCCAGTTCAAACAGAACTTGCAGTGCAACAATTCTTGCCCGTGTGCGCGATTTCATAAATTTCTATGCTTCAATATCTACGTCGGTAATATGTACGTTTATCTTAGCAACTTCCATGCCAACCATCTCGGTGATAGCTCGTCTTACCTTCTGCTGGATTGTTTCAGCTATGAGGCGGGCATTAAGATCGCTGCTGATAATGATGTAAAGATCTAAATAGATCATGTCATCTTTTACTTCAACTTTGACCCCCTCATTGTCAAGAGTAGGCAGTTGCTTGATATCAGCCATCCGACTAACACCAGGAACTTCCAGCGTGGTCAATTTGGCGATTGTGCTCAACACCGTCGGAGCGATGGTGGTCTTTCCGACATTATCAATGGTTACATTATCTGATGGATTATCAAGCATTTTCTTCGTCCTCTCCGGGTAAAAACCCAGTTCGCAGAATACTGTAAAGCACAATCTGGTCATCGGTCATGTCAAGTTGATCATCTTCTTTTCGAACAGCTTCAATGACTTTTGGATAATCGACACCCTCTGGCCAACCTTGATCTAAAGCGTTTACTGGATCAGTATAGGTGGGTACCAGAGGTGAGGTAGTGAACCCCAGTTTTGTGAGTGCCTTATCAAAGGTCGCACCATGCTTCTCATACAATTGTGCCCAGGCATTTAATATCACTTTGACGACGGTGGGATTTGTCTCAAATAGTTTTTCTGAGTCTCGAACCAACATTCGCTTTGGAGCAGTCAAAGGGTTTCGAAAACCGCTAACTTTCACTTCGCTTTTCAATGTTTCTGCCAGATCCTTACGCACCTCACTGGTGTATAGTGAGAAATCTGTCAGTACTTTTTCGATAATTTCCTGGCGGAACCAGGCTTCAATAAACACGTTGATTACGTGTAGAGGTTTTAGTTCACTCATTTTATTCCTTTCTCGTGGTCAAATTGACCAGGACTTACGATTATTCTTCTTCGTCGTCGAGTTCGTCTTCTTCTTCTTCGACTTCCCAAAGACTTTCAGTCTCTTCATCTTCATCCCAGGCTTCGATTTCCTCATCATCCCAATCTCCGATGGATTCTTCATCGTCAACGGGGCGATATGTGAGACAGCCAGCATCTGGGCTAAGGTCAATTGCAGCTGCGCTACAATAACGCTCATCCAGGAATAAGCAGTCAAGGTACTTACAGCGAATTTTGGTCATAATTTTCTCCATAATATGATTGCATTTCGCTCGCATTTTACCTTAGACCCAGGTTAGCGTAAAGCCAAATCACCGATTCACCCAGGCCGGACACGAATAGCTTCGATCACATTTGGCAGATTTTCAAGTCTCGCTAATACCCGGCTGAGCTGATTGATGCCGGGAACTTCAAGAACCAGGTTCACCTTGACCACATGCTGCCTGGTGGTCATGGAGAGGTCGATCAGACGTACTGGTTCACTCGAAAGCACAGTAGAGATATCGCTAACCAAACCCTGGCGATCATATGCAGTGATTTGAAGAGGAACAGGGTAGGTTTGTTGGGCGATACCCCAATCCACCTTGATCAGGCGTTCAGTATCCTTGATGCGCAACGCGTTGGGACAATCCATGCGGTGAATTGTTACGCCGCGTCCTCTGGTGACATAACCAATAATCGGGTCGCCGGGCATGGGGTTGCAACAGCGTGCAAACGTATGATCCATGCGATTCAACCCCATGACTGTGACAGTATCGTCCGATTTCACCTTTCCAGGCGTCTCTAACACCAACTCCTCTGTTTTCAGTGATTCGGCTTTGAGTTCACCAATTCGATTAACTAATTTACCAATCGGGATGTCGCCACAACCAACACCTACGTAAAGGTCTTCAATCGTCTTAATGCTGAAAGCACCAAGTAGCGAATTTAGGTCAAAATCTTCGATTCCAAGTCGCTTGAACTCTTTTTCGATGAGTAGCTTGCCATGTTCAAGGTTCTGACCGCGGTCTTGCAGCTTAAACCATTGTTTTATTTTGGAGCGGGAACGGTTGGAATGAACTAACCCGAGGTTCGGATTCAGCCAGTCCCGGCTAGGACCACCACGATTAACTGTCAGAATTTCAACCTGGTCACCTGTCTTCAAAATGGAATCGAGGGGAACCAGCTTGCCGTTGATCTTTGCTCCACGACAACGGTGTCCGATATCTGTGTGTACCTGGTAGGCAAAATCAATAGGTGTGGAGCCCTGGGGAAGATCAATTACTTCACCCTTAGGAGTGATTACATAGACCCGATCTTTGAATATATCGGTGCGCATACCTTCCAATAGTTCCTGGTTGTCGTCTACTTCCAGGCTCCAGGCAAGCAGACTACGCATCGAGCTAACTTTTTGCTCATACTTTCCAGACAGGTGTTGTTTATTTTCCTTGTAACGCCAATGAGCGGCGATGCCATATTCCGCGTTCTGATGCATTTCTGCGGTTCGTATTTGCACTTCCAAAGGCTTACCGTCTGAGTAAACTACTGCCGTATGTAAGGATTGGTAATTGTTCGGTTTTCTCGCGGCAATATAATCGTCGAACTCTCCAGGAATTGGGCTAAAGTGGGTGTGGATGATGCCAAGCACCTTATAACAGGTCTCAATATCATCGACGATCACGCGCACAGCCCTGAGGTCCCGAATTCCATCGAAACTTTTATCTTTACTCATCATTTTTCGATAGATGGAGTAGATATGTTTTGGTCGACCCGTGATTTTTGATTTGATTTCCGATTTCAGGAGTAGATTCTGGAGGGTCTCAATGATATTGTCGACCTCTTCCAAGCGCTTGGTACGGCGCAAAGTCAGATTTTCGGCAATCTCTTTATACTTTTCTGGGTTGGTGTAGCGGAATCCAAGGTCTTCAAGTTCCCATTTCATCTGCCAAATACCAAGGCGATTGGCTAAGGGAGCAAAAATGTCCAGTGTCTCCTGGGCGATTTTTTTCTGCCGGTCAGGGGGCAGGGCGTTAAGAGTGCGCATATTATGCAGACGGCAGGCCAACTTGATCACCACAACCCTTACATCATCACCAATTGCCAGGAGCATTTTTCGCAAAATCTCTGCCAGGTCTTCATTGATCTTTGTTGGGGATCCAGGTGCGCTCTCTGCAAGCGGCTTTCTTTCATCCGGATGTTGATCGGCTCGCGCAATATAAGAAAGACTGGTAATTCGGGAGACATCTTCGACGAAATGGGCGATCGAATCACCAAATTCAGCCTGAAGCTGCTTGGCAGTGACATTACAGTCGACGATAACATCATGCAATAGCGCCGCAGCAACTATCTCCGGAGTTGCATCCATCTCAATCAGGATATTAGCAACACCAACAGAATGCGAGAAGTAAGGCTGTCCGTTTGCACGAGTCTGCCCTTGGTGGGCTTTTTCTGCAAAACGGTAAGCCTTTTCGATCTGCTCGCAATCGGTGCGAGAATAGGCATCCGGCAGTTTAGCGAGAAATTGTTCGATTTCCATAAGCAGTGCTAATTGTAAGCGAAATCAGATAGCCTGAAGCCCGGCAGTTGAATGCTTATCAGTATGGGCAAACCTTGTTATGGGTCTTTTCGTTGTCCAGAATAGCAGATAGAAACTGTCATCACTTCAGCATTTCCTTACTATCAAAAGAACGGTCGTAGCGCATTCTGCGCAAACAATCCATCTCGATCTGGCTCAAGTTCTCCGTTACAGCATGGGTCAACAATTGTGCCACGCCAGGACCAAGCATAAAACCTTGTCCGCAAGTGCCGGCACCAACCAGGTAGCCATCAATGCCATTTACCATGCCAATAATTGGATTGCCGTCGGGTGTCATTGGGTATACACCTCGCCAGGTTCTGCGCACGCGAATATTTGCAAGGATGGGCATAATTTCAACCAACCTCTTACAGGATTGGGGCAGGAAGGCACTGGTGTTTTGCGTCAGATTGCCCCAAATTTGTGGGGCTGGGGTCAGGCAAAAAATAATCTTACCGGTAGGATGTTGATAGAAATAAAAATTGCTCGAGCCGGGATATTCACGTATGTCAACTATCATGGCATCAAACATCGGCTGAACCGGTTCGGTGATACCAGCTTCATGGGCGTCTGGTTCAATAGGGATATCCACACCAATCATCTGCGAAAGCTTACGCGACCAACCACCAGCAGCATTGATAAAGGTACTGCAGTAATAAGTAGCTTTGTTAGTGCTGACTCCTTTGATCTTGCTGTTTTCAACCATAATACCGGTGACTGCTTCATCAAAGTGGAATTCAGCACCTGCGAATTGGGCGTGCTTCCAGAACGCGAAACAAGCTTTCAAGGGAGAGGCGCTGCCATCGTCAGGGGAGAAAGTGCCTCCTAACAATCCTTCAGGGTTGAGATGGGGTACGATACCAAGGTTATCATCTTTTTCTACCCAATTTATGTTCAAACCAAGTGCACGCTGCTGGTTGAGCAAACTTTTCAATGTTTTTTCAATGCTGTCGTTGTAGGCGACAAAGTTGTAACCGCCTGAGCGCCAGTCGATATCATCACCGTAAACTTCTTTCCAGGTTGAAAAGACTTCGATTGATTTGGAGCATAAAAAAATCTTGGAGGGGTCAGAATGGGTAGCCCGGATTCCGCCAATGGCATGCTTATTGGAAGCCTGACCCGGACTAGCCAATGCCTCAATCAATAACACCTTTAAACCAGCTTTTGATAGGTACATAGCCGCAGGCGTTCCGATGGAACCAGCGCCTGCTATGATGACGTCATAGGTGTTCTTCTGGCTCATCAGTCGTTTCCTTTACTTTCGTTTGAATGCTCAATAAAATCTTTGACAGGCACTTCCACGAAGACAGGACGGAAGGGTGGGTCGGTGACATCGGTGAGAGATATGCCTTGGGCTGCGAACATTTTTTTGATCAGACTCAAGCAGGTTTTTCCTCCGCATGCACCCATCGTGGCATGCGAAATCGCTTTAATTTGATTGATGTCCTTCATGCCCATACTGATTAGTTCTCTGATTTCACCCGCTGTAATTCGCTCACACCGGCAAATGTATGCATTATCTTCCAGGTCATCCAAGAATTCTGAATCAGCTTCAAATGCTCTTGAGGGGCTGGGTTGAATCACCCTGAAGCCGGCAATCTTTTTTGAAATCGCAACCGGCACTTCAACACTCAATAAGCGGGTGCCATCCTTATATCCTGCGACAGATCTGATCTTCTCGATTTTAAAATTGCCAAGCCTCACGCCATCCGTATCTGTCACTTCAATCTCTTTTCCAACAGAAATGCCCGGATAGTTTTGCTCTACAGGCAAACTCACCAGCGCCGTCTGACTGAGCTTGCGAAAATCGACCAGGCTGACAGCTAACCCCGGGCAAACAGCCACGCAGCGTCCACACGCGATGCATTCATCAGCGCGTTCCTCGTCAAAATGGGGAAGGTGACGAATATCAGCTTCATTAATGAAGATCAAATCCTTTGGACAAACGGTTGAACAGGGATTACAGGGAATTTCCTGGACACAGTGGAAAACCGGGAAGACACCATCCAGTTTGTCGATGTGGATCTCAGGCACAATGATTCCAGGCTTGGATTTAAGGATTTCTTCCGTCTCCAGCCAGGAAGCAGGGATTTGTGGAAGTTCTTTTCCCAATTTCTTTGCGATTTCATTCCCGACAATTTTGCCAGAAAAGATAGCAGCTGAAGCTTCAGCAATCTCATTCGCATCACCTGCCGCAAAGACATCCATGCCCACGGCTTTTGCTGCATCGACGAACTCGTCCACCGGTTGCAGACCAACAGCGATCAGCAGCGTGTCACAATCGAACACTTTTTCAGTTCCAGGAATCGGTTGGAAATTCCGATCGACCCGGGCGATCACTACCGATTCAACTTTTTCGTTACCCCTGGCTTCCAGAACGGTGTGAGAGGTGAAAATTGGCACACCAGAGCGCACCAATTTATCTTTGTGCACTTTGTAACCACCGCATTGTGGAGCAGCCTCAACCAGTCCAGCCACGTGGATGCCGGCTTGGATAGCATGGTATCCAGCGATTAAACCCACGTTTCCACCGCCAATAATAAACAGGTTTTGGCAAGGTTTGACCAGATCCCGATTCACCAGAGTTTGGAAAGCGCCTGCGCCATATACCCCAGGCAGGGTATTGCCAGAAAAGGACAAGCTGCGTTCTCTTGCGCCGGTGGCAACCAAAATTATTTTGGGTCTGATGTGAACGTTTTCTTTTTGATCACGATAGACGGCGACAACCTGGTCCTCAAATACCCCTATAGCGGTTGAGTTTGTCCAGATTTCAATGCTTGACAGTTCCTGAACCTGTTCTGCCAGGATTTTTGCGATCTCAATGCCTCTTGTACCGGCATAAACGGCGTTTGTAGAGCCGAAAAAACGGTGTGTTTGAAGAACCAATTTGCCACCCAGATGGTTTTTGTCGTCAATCAGGAGCACCTGGACATTAAGCTTACCAAGCTCGATTGCTGCAGATAAGCCAGCGGGACCGGCACCGATGATCAGCACCTCGCATTCCTGGTAGCGTGGAAAAATGTCCATGGTCGGGATAAGGTCGAAAGTGTCTGGTAATTTGGGCAATCCGTCCGCAGGTTGGGTTTTCATTCCCGCCTTGACAGCTGTCATGCAAGATTTAACTGGCAGTCCATCCGCGATGACCATGCATTGCGAACATTGCCCGTTAGCACAATAAATACCCTGGGGGCTATGATCTTTAACATGATGTCGAAAAACCTGGATGCCCTGAGCAATCAGAGCAGAGGAGATCATTTCGTTTGGTTTTGCGTAATAAAGTTTGTCTTGCCAGTAAAAAGGTACAGTTGCTTCACTTTCATCGATCAGAATGGGGTGAGATTTGATTCGATAATCGGTCATAAACTCCTCAAAAGGGTTTCAAATTAGTGCTTAATATTACCACCTCATTTTTCGGATTGGGATTATTTGGGCTTCTTACAGATTTCGAAAAGTGTTAAGTTGAGTAAGGGGGAGCTTTCCCCTAAGGATCAATCAATCGAAGAAGTGTCGTCAAAAATTTCCTGGTATTTTTTGTCCAGTTCATCATCAGCCAGATGGGAATAGCGTTGTGTCACCGCAATATTCGTGTGTCGTGCTAATACCTGGGCTAATTTTAGATTGCCTGTACTGCCCAGAATGGTAGTGACAAAGTAATGTCGAAAAGAGTGGGGTGTTATCGTTCCAACAGCTTCTTCACCGATGCATTCTCTGACCCTGTCCCGCACAATTGCCCTGCCGGTCGTAGTTGAAATTGGTTTGATTGTTTTGCCAGCCGCTTTATCGTGCCTGGCAAAAATCGGAAGGGATGCCAGCGCCTTTCCTCCAACGCCGTCCAACTCTGACCGGCTATGAAGGTAATCTCTCATCGCGGAAAGACTGCGTTTTGAGAACCGAAGGACTGCCTCTTTGTTACCCTTGCCGATGATAATTGCCCGGCTCTCGTGCCAGTCAATATCACCCCGCCGCAAATTGCAGGCTTCGTGAACACGCAAGCCTGTATCAGCTAAAGTAATTAAGAAAGCTCTGTCACGCAGGTTGATCAGGCGAGCTTCAGTGCTTTCAGTTGCCTTTTTGTTCAGTTCTTCGGCATAATCCAAAACCTTTTCAATATCGGTTTTTGGAAATTGTGGTAATCGGATGCCAGGTCGGCGGGTTCGCTGCTTGATGAGAAGCCGGACGCGGGGTAGGTTGACTGGAGCCAGGTTTTCACCTGCGATGTACTCATAGAGACCAACCGTGGCAGTCATGTAGACTTGCTCCGTGGCAGGAGAAAAATCTTTGAGAGCCCCAGCCATCCAGATCACAGCGTCCTCTGACAGGTTGGTGATCTCAACGTCCTCAACAACCAGCCCATTCTTCTGGATCACCTCGGTAAACAACTTCATCGCATTCGTGTACGTACGAAACGTGTTCGCACTGCGTGAGAGCTTGACGGATGACAAATAAAGACGAATACATTGTTTTACAAACATTTATTGTTCCTATGCTACCAATAAATCCTAAAAAAACCGGTTCAAATACTTATCGTAACCAAATTATACTTTCGTTAAAATTTCTCATCGAATTTGGCATGCGCTGGTATCGTCGTT
>JBCFBG010000088.1:0-3799 GCA_038562515.1 Anaerolineaceae bacterium | reverse complement strand
TCCAGGGTCAAACCTTCGCGGTGGGATTCCTGTCCAATCCGGACGCCCACCATGATCGCGTTTTCTTTGTTTAGTTCAGCAAATTGAGTCAATGTTTATGTAAGTTCCAGTGCTTACTGTGTCGCGATCCAGGCTTGCATACGCCCAATCGCTTCTTCAATGCGGTCCGTCGGGATCACAATCGAGATGCGAATGTAATCTGCCCCACTGGGACCGTAAACCACGCCCGGAGTCATACTGACTCCAGTATCGTTCAGTAGGTCAGCGCAGAATTTTAACGGGTCATGAAATTTTGGCGGCAGCTTTGCCCACAAGTACAAGGCCGCCTTCGGGGAATCAACTTCAAATCCGCAATCCTTCAGACCGTTGTAGACAACATCACGGCGATTTTCATAGATCTTATTCCGCTCCACCAACCAGCCCTGATCAGCAGTAAGAGCTGCCTGACCGGCATCGAGGATTGGCATGAAGATGGATGAGTCGATCTGGCTTTTGTAATTCGCCAGTAAACGAATGGCTTCTTTGTTTCCAACCGCCATGCCAATACGCCAACCAGCCATGTTATAGGTTTTTGAGAGCGAGTTGAACTCAACAGCAACATCTTTCGCGCCTTCCACTTCCAGAATACTGGGAGCTTCATAACCGTCAAAACAAAGGTCACAATAAGGAGCGTCGTGCGCAATCAGGATGTCATACTTTTTTGCAAACGCAACAGCCCGTTTAAAGAAATCCAGGTCTGCAACGGCACCCGTGGGGTTATTGGGGTAATTGAGCCACATGATCTTTGCCTCTTTGGCGACATCTTCAGGGATGGCGTCGAAATCGGGCAAGAAATTGTTCTCCTTGGTAAGTGGCATAAAATGATAACGGGCATCCGCTAACTGCGCCCCAGCCAGGTAGACCGGATAATATGGATCAGGCAATAAAACCATGTCACCAGCGTTAAGCATGGTGTGATTCAGGTTAAACAAACCTTCTTTGGAACCAATCAACGCCAGGGCTTCGGTTTTCGGATCGATATCAACATCAAAGCGGCGTTTATAGTATGTGCTGACCGCTTTCAGAAAACCAGGAGAACCTCCGGCTGGTGAGTAGCCATGTTTCTTGGGATTCCGGGCTGATTCGATCAACTTATCGATGATGAAGCTGGCGGGTGGCAGATCGGGTGAGCCCATATCCAGGCGGATGACGTCCATGCCTTTTTCCTGGAGATCACTAATAACGGTCTTTAGACCGGCAAAGAAATAAGGTTGCAAATTAGCCACGGTTTTGGATGGTTGTTTCATATAAGGTAGATATCTTTCTCCTTTTTTCTTTCAATTATAAGCGAGGAAAAGTGGATTGAAAGTTGGATTGTCATCGGGTAACTTTTTCATCCTGATCAGGTCATCGCCTTGATTCTGTCTTCGATCAGTTTTGGTTTGTTAGTGTCCTGGCCGAACCATGGTTTTGACCGAAACGAATCTGGAAGAGGACCTAACATGAAAACCAGGCACCTGACCCATACTTTTCTGCAAATTTGGAATGTTGTGTAGTATCAGTACATTTTCTATACAAAAGCCTTAATCCAAGGTATGATTTTGGAGATTCCACGGAGGATATTTATGAATGCCGACTTAACAGAAATTTTTAAGATTTTCTCAACATATTTAACTGATTTGGACCGGGAAAAAGCTACCAGCTTTTGTCTTGGTCTTCTCGAAGAACAAAAGGTTACGATTCCTGAACTATATGAGTTTATCCTTGCCCCATCCTTGAACCGCATTGTCGTGCCAAGAGGAAAAGAAGATGAACTTATTTGGCGTGAACATGCTCAAACCAATATCGTGCGTGGCATCGTTGAGAGTGCTTTTCCGTACGTTATTAGGCAAAAACAAGCCTTTTCTTCATCTGGTTTCCCTGGAAGTATCCTATTGGCGTGCCCTGAGGAAGAGTACCATGAGTTGGGTATCCGCATGGGAGCCGACTTCTATACCATCGCTCATTTTAATGTCACCTTCATTGGCTCCAATCTGCCCAAATCGAGTATTGTTTCCGCTGCAAAAGAACTGAAGCCTGATTTTATCGGGATCAGTGTTACCAACTATTTGCGTCTGGCAAAATTGAGAGGCATTATTGAAAGCCTCCGTGAAAACGTGGATCAGAAAGTTACCATTGTTGTCAGCGGTAGCGCTTTCAACCACACCGGCAGCACCGCACAGGATTTTGGCGCAGATCAACTGATTACCAGTTTTGAGGACGTTGTCGCTCTTGCGAGGAGGTCCAATGAAACTCGCGCTTAGAATTGCCTGGCGTTTTTTAACATCCAGTAAAAGTCAAACTATTTTGATCATACTCGGCATTGCAATCGGCGTTTCCGTGCAGGTTTTCATTGGTTCACTGATCGCTGGCTTGCAGCAAAGTCTGCTGGACACAGCGATAGGCCGCTCCTCGCAGATCACGATTAGCCCTGCTGAAAGAGGCGAACGCATTGCTGACTATGAAGCCATCATTAATGACCTCAAAGGATCTGAACCAGAGATCTCAGCCATTTCAGCAGTTGCTGATTCCTCGGGCTTCATCATAGCCAATGACTCTACTTTTCCTATCCTGATGCGCGGCTTCCAGTTCGAAGCGGCTGAGGGGATTTATAAGATTGACGAAGCAATCCTCGAAGGCAGCCTACCTTCGGGTGATGAAGTGATGGTCGGTAAAGAATTTGTTGATGAAGCTTTGCTCAAAGTGAATGATGAAATTACTGTTCAGACGCCATGGGGCACCACCCGCGAGGTGACCATTTCGGGGGTCTTTGATCTGGGTGTCTCCAGTCTAAACAAAAATTGGGCTCTGGCTGAGACCGCCTTAGTGCAGTCGATCTTTGACTATGGCGATGAAGTGACTGCAATTGAGTCCCAGGTTTCTGATGTTTTTACAGCCGATGTGATTTCTGACCGAATCGCGACCACCCTGCCCAGCACTTTGAAGGTCGAGAACTGGAAAGTTCTGAATGCTTCATTGCTGAGCGGCTTGAATGGTCAAAGTATTTCAAGCCTCATGATCCAGGTTTTTGTACTTGTATCTGTGATTTTGGGTATCGCCAGCGTGCTCGCAATTTCTGTTTCCCAAAAGTCGCGTCAACTTGGAATTCTCAAAGCAATGGGCATCCGCGACCGGGTTGCCAGCCTCATCTTCTTACTGCAAGGTTTCATTCTTGGAATTTTCGGGGCTATCGTCGGAGTCGGTTTCGGACTGGGCTTGGCCTACGCCTTCACAAAATTTGCCGTGAATCCTGATGGAACTCCAGTTATCGAGTTATTCATCGATCCTCAGTTCATTATAATTTCTGCACTGATCGCGCTTTTGTCTGCCACCCTGGCAGCCCTGATCCCTGCGCGCAGTTCATCCCGTTTGTCACCTATTGAGGTAATTCGCAATGGCTAGTGTAATTTCCCTACGAAATGTTAATAAAATTTACGGTACCGAAATCAAAACACAGGTTCTCTACGACATCAATCTTGATTTCGAAGAGAGCTCCTTCAATGCGATCATCGGGCAGTCTGGCTCGGGAAAGAGCACTCTGCTTAACATCATCGGCACGTTGGATAAACCCACCTCTGGTGATGTGTTCATCAATGGCGTGCAAACCACACAACTGAGCAAGGATGGCCTGGCAAAGGTTCGGAATGAAGCGATCGGTTTCGTCTTTCAATTCCACTATTTGCTTCCTGAGTTCACTGCTTACGAAAACATCATCATGCCCTATCGCATTAAAAGCAACAAAATCCCTGCGGAAGTACATGAACGCGCGTTGGAATTAATC
>JBCFBG010000015.1:0-40531 GCA_038562515.1 Anaerolineaceae bacterium | reverse complement strand
GCGCTCGCAGCTCGGTGTAACCTGAAAAACCGTGTTTTTTGACATAATCGTATAAATGGTCCTGAAGCATCAAAACCTCCGTTCTTGAGTGGCTTGAATGATAACATCTCCAGAAGTGATTGTAATAGAATTGTGCTGGGATAGGGTTTATTCGAGATGGCAGAGCTTCAGGTTTTCAGGGTGAAGGGTAATTTATGATCTCAATTTTAATGAGCTGGGATGACAACAGATCTTGGAAACTATCCGTGCCATCCCCATGCTTGACAACGTTCATTTACGGTCTTGGAATCACTGGCGCGATAAAGTAGTAACTTTTTGCATAATCACTCTCGCGCGTCCAGCCCTCGATTCCAGAATCCTCGGAGCGCACATACCACCAAACTCCCGTTTTCCCGCTTCCACATGAGGGTCCTTCCAATATTTGCATATAGCTTCCAGGCTGCATTCGATAGAGCAGTTTTGTAGAATCGATTGCAGGTTCAGGGTAGATGCGATTGAAATCTTCAGGCTTTGGCTCCACAAAAGCCCTGTCGCCAATGCGTAATCGTGTGGGTTTAGCGCTAGAACAAACGTCATAGGTCGCAATTGGCACGACCCAAAACTCGCTTCCATCACCTTCAGGGATCCAACCTGTCTCACTATTGACTGTACGAACTTTCCAGAAAATCCAACCTAAATCGCATTTCGGTCCATCGATGATATGGAGGATCTCGCCTTCCTCCAACTTGCGCACGAGTTTATCACCAATAGTTGCGACTGGTTCAGAACGCATACCGACTCTTCCGGTGTCATAATTGACATAAGCAGAATCGCCTACATGAAGTCTTGAAGCAGCACAGCGGGAGAGGGGCGAATATACCTGTGGTGTGGGTGTGAAACTTGATGTTTTCGTGGCGGCGGGTTGTTGAACCACAGCTGGTACAGAGGTGTTCGTCGGTTTTGGCGTTGAAGCAGGTGCAATTATCTCGTTCATGTTGGGCTGAGTTGCAGTGGGATCCGGTTCTTCTTCCCCTGGGTCCGACCAAACCAACGTCTCTTCATCCTCGACTACCGGGGCTTCTTCTATTCGTTGATAATAATTTCTGCCATCGTCAAACTTGATCGTGAGCACATCTTCTTCTATGGAATAATCAGTAACCACGGGAATGTCATCGATTGTTATTTTCATCTTTCCTGGTGCAATCACCGCATAATGAAGAATCTGTTGACTTCCTGAAAATGCCCCTGTGACCACTAATGATTTCCCTTCACCAAATGTCAGGTCACCAGCCATATTTCCGCTGTTGCTGGAAAGCCAGTCCAACGTCCAACTGCCCTCCAGTTCATTCTCGGGTCCAGTGCCGCAGGCGGTAAGAAAACTTGAGATCAGAATAAGAATCGATACAATAGTCAAAGTCCATTTTTTCTTCATAGGGAATTCACTTTTGTCCAATTTTCTCATATTGTTTATTTCACCTTATCAAAGCGAAAGAGGAAAGGCTCGTATCCTGGAGTATTAATGATTGCTTCACCTACGCGCATATTCGCGATGTCCCAATCTTCCGCGACGTTAGCTTCACGAATCTGTTCAACGATTCCCCTCGATGACACCGAGGACATGAAAACTTCTTTTTTTCGGTTCTTCCCCAGTAATTCCTGGATAAACTTACGAGTGGCAGCGTCATTGACCCTGAAAGCAACCGTGGTTAACAAACCTGAGAGGATGGAATGTGCCTGCGCTTCACCATAAGCATGGAAGACTTGCTCAATGTTTTGAACACCTATGATAAATTTTGCACCCATGCTTCTGCCAAAATTGATCCCGTCATCAATATGCTGTAAATTCGGAATCAGGCGGAATTCGTCAATGATGAACCAAACGTTCCCATCGCTTTTCTTGCGGCTCAAGGCTTCCTTAATTGCCATGTCCAACATCAACTGGTAAATCGGTGTGAGCATGCCGCCAATTCCCAGGTCATACTCCACGAAAACTATTCGTCCCTGTTTGGCACGGATTGCCTGTCGGATGGAAAGAGTGCCTTCTTTTCTAAAATTCCCAATAAAGATTTCGCGCAGATGCTGCTGCAATTCTGAAATTACACCCTGCGTTTGAGGCGAGCGATCATCAGAAATATAGGAGGTCATCGCTTTCAGGTCCTGATGTTGTTGAAGAATCGCCCGGATTTCAGCAGAGGGCGTCTGATCCAGGAAGGAACGCAGAACCGCGTTGTTCTTCACCCCGCCCATGCGGTGAAAATGCAGCATGATCCCTGAAAACAGATCGCGGGCGGCGTTTGGGAAAAATGGTTGACTTGACTTGTTACTACGTTCAAAAAACAACGCCCGGGCAATTTCAACGATCTCTTCTTCAGTATTGATGCCGGCGTTGATTTCTTCGAAGATATTCCAATAATCCTTTTCACGGGGACCCGTCGCTTTTTCGTCATTGCTTATGACAATATCGCCCTGCCTGTAAAAGGTGTCGTAAAAGTCGCCTTTGGTATCAAAAACCACCATCACATCATTGCTGGTCATGCTATTGCGCAGTTGGGAAAGAATTTGGAAAATGCCATTGGTTTTCCCCATCCCAATGCCGCCAATAAATAAGAGATGTTTGCTTAAAAGATCATCGCTAAAGGGAAAATTGGCAGGTTTGCCGCTAGCATCCTGCCCACGGATCGCGCAACGAGCTCCTGGAGAATTGTTTACAGGCACAGTTCGGCTGAGTTCATTCCCTTCGAATACCATCGTTTTTGTCATAGCATTCATTGGTTGCATACCGTCTCCTGCAAATCAAAAACCGTAACCATAACGATATTCTTCTTCCTGGTCTTTTTCTTTTTGATCATCCCCGCTCTTTTCTTTTTCCGATTGAGCTTCAACCTCTTGATTTTGAAGCTGCTCTTTTACGAGAGCAGGCGTATCTGCGGCGTTCAAACCGGTGCCCTGGATACGGTTGGAAAGGTTATGTAAATCTTCTTCAGTGGTTTGGTCAGGCAAACCAAAATTTTTAGGGAATTCACGCGCTTGGTCGATCAGGTTTTTTCGTACATTTTCCACGTGATCTTCTGGTATTCCGAGTTTTGAATCATTCTTCAGAAAATCGGTTGCCTCCTGAAGGCTGCCCTCTCGTAGGACTTTTGGCATAGCAGTCCCTTCCGGTAAGCGCTCCCTTAAAGCTTTCGCATCCACCTCCAGAGCATCGACCGCCCTGTTCCAGCCAAGCATATGCTCAAAGTTAGCTTGATAGGCTTGTTTGGCGCTTTCAGTCAACTCCCCTTCAGCACCCATATGTGACTTTACACTCCATATCCCTTCGGATGAAATCAGGTCGTAGGTTCTGAAGTTTTCTTCGGCTAGGTCATTGATGTTCTGCACATCGCCGCCAAGTTTGGACTTTAACGAATCCTCATGGAGTCGCCCCTGTATCTCGATGTAGTTGCGAGTTCGTCTGTAGTAACTCATTAGTCTTCCCTACATACCATAGCCGTAGTTATAGTCCTCTTCTTCCGACTTTTCTTGCTTTTCCTCTTGATTCTCAAGGGTTGTCTGAGGAGTGTCCTGGCTCAGACTTTCGTCCTTGTCCGCTTGAACGGCATTTTCCGCAGTTTGCAGTTCGCTCAACATCATATTTTTTTGCCTAACCAGGTCGCCCAATATTTCGGACGCTTCGCCCATGTTTTTTCTTGCCAGGTCAATGCCAGCCAGATTTTTAGTTTCAAGGGACCTATTTAGCAGGTCTGCAGCGTCTTCGTAAGATTTTTCGTAAATTCGCTGTTCTCTATCGAAGCGTTCAATGATTCTCTGCCGTTTTTGTTCAATTGATTCATCGGTCATCTTCCCTCCAATCAATTCGAGTCGGCAAATGTGGCTGGTCGTTGTGACCATTTTTCAACTGCCAGATCACCAGCTTGCTGCAAATCCATCACCAAAGCTCCCAGTTCTTTTGCGACCGTGAATGAATCAGCAGCAGGAATGATTTTTCCCGGTGTAGTAATCGAATCTTTACCAAACAAAGATTGGAAACTGTTCGATTTTATTGTCAATCCAGAACCTGAAGCAGATCGTGCGGAGACAAAAAGACCAAATTCATCGTGAAAACCGAGCAGAGAAATGTAAACATAACCGAAAACGATCAGGGGAATAATGTACTTTAAGAATCCTAATGAACTGGTTAATTCGTAATTATTTACAATGCTGCCAACGATCAGCACTAAACCAATCAGAAAGATTGTTCGTAGAACCTTGCGTAAAGTTTCTCCTGGCTGTCCAATTGTCCGTTGACCCGCTTTGTCGATTTCAAGGTTTTTCAAGATTCGATCGAACAAATCCTGGTTCAGTATGTTTTTCTCCATCAACCAAACGATGATAAATGGCACCATCAAAAGAAAACCGAAGAACCAGTGGGTCATAAATTCGGGCAAAATATTACCGGATACCGTGGCGATTAAGGTCAATAGGATTACGAATGGCAGTAATCCAAGGCTGTTTAGCGATCTGCCCACAAACGAAGTGATCGACCCCACATCTTCGAGCGGAACCTCTGAAACCAGCAGGTTACTGGATGCGCCTGCCTTGGTACTGTTTGCATAGATGACGCGTTTATTCGTGACCTGGAGGTATCCATCGCTGGTTTGCGAAAAAGCTGATTTTTGAACTGAACATTGATAGCTTCGTATGACGAATTCGCCCTCTGAAAACTCAACAATTTTTCGTTCCATGGCATGCTCCAGTGTCAATTCTGTTTCCACTTGGCAATTCCATAATCGCCAAGTGTCTGAATGTCAGTGATAAGCGCGCCAATTTCGTGCAGCATCGTTTCTGCATCCCTGCCTGGCAGCGCGTTGGGGGTGTTGATAGCTGCCATGTTCATAAAACCACCTGCGCTGGCAATTCGGATGGGTGTGCTCGAGCCGCCGCTTGAATTGATTTCGAGAAAAAAAGTCGGTCTTCTTGCGTACCATGATGCACACATTAACATATAGATAAGTGCACCCAATAACAGAAACAGAATCCAAAAATCACCGCCGCCGCCTCCAGTAATTGCGGACAAAGCGTCCAGCACACCGATACCTGCCAGGCTGAGAAGTGCGCCTGCCGAAACTCCAACCAGCACTGTGCGCCATATCGATTTGACCGAAAGGAAGAATGAGCCAAGCAGGGCTCCGATCGCCAATAACCAGCCAATCACCTGAAAGAAGGTATACGACTCAAGCATATAACTCAATCCGGTCAGGATGGCGGGAACGACAAGCATGGCAAGCCAGGCAAGCAGGAGCGCTCCTAACATAGCAAAAAAATTGAAATACGTTCCCTTAAAACTATTGATACCAGATACATCTGCAATTGGAACTTCGCTTTGAATAAGCGAACGACCTGAGGGTGTGTCACCAGCGGCTTGAAATATCACTCTCTTGTTCGTGACCCCAAGAAAGCCTCCCGATTGTAACCCCAGTGCTTTTTCCCGATAATAGGTGCAATGATAAGTTCGGACCGTCGATTCACCCTCTGCGGGGAAAACATTACCTGCCAATAAATCCATTTCCACCTCCTTCTAAGGACTTGACAATTGTTTACCTAATTATATGTTAATCTTGTGGGTTTTTGCCTATGAATCGGCAGGAATGAAAATTTGCCTGCTTTCGTTTATACTTAATTCAAATGAGCAAAATTGCCGGAATTTCCGCTTCAGTTCTTGACCGCGCTTTCACATTGCTGGCACCAGATGAAGTATTCCTTGTCAATCGTGACCTGGATTCAATATCGTTGGATCCTTCGGAAAAAGGCAATTCTACCCTTATCAAACTTGCCAAAACATTCTCAAAATTACCCGAATCTTCCTGGCTTCATTTGGCGCAATTTGAAAATCAACCGGTTTTTGTGCTCTCTTACGCGATCAGCCAAAACCAAACTGCCCTTCTAACTTTTCCATCGGCTACGCGCATCTCTCACCTGGAAGAAAAGCTGATATTGCTTCAAAATTCTTTGAGCGATCAAACCCCCGATCAAACCACAACAATTCTGCAGGATCTGACCACGTCAGATTTGAAGACCGGTACTTCTCCTCATCCCGAACAGGATGATTTTCTTTCAATTTTTGCTGAATTGAAAAAGTCTGTAATCAAAAACAGCCCAACTCCGCCCAACGAGGGTGATACGCAACCGATCCGCCTCTGATCGCCGCTCGACCCTGAACAATAATCAGGTTTTCTACACGTCAAAGGTATACTAAAGTCATACCTCTCAGAAGGAGTTGATCATGCCGAAAATTCTCTATTTACTCGATGGTCATGCCATTGCTTATCGGGCATATTTTGCCCTCACCTCCGGCAGTTCCACCTATTGGTCCACCAGCAAAGGTGAACCAACTGCGGGTGTCTATGGCTTTGCCAACCGCCTGATGCGTATGTTTGAGCAGGAAGAGCCCGATTATGTGGCTGTTAGTTTCGACACCGGACGTACTTTTCGCCACGAGATGTACGCGGATTACAAAGGCACCCGCGCCAAGATGCCAGACGACTTGCGAACTCAGATCGAGCGTATCCGCCAGATGGTGGATTGCTTCAACATCCCCCGCATCGAAATCGACAATTACGAAGCAGATGACGTGATCGGCAGCCTGGCACGCTGGGCAAACCAGGAGAAAGGGCTGGCGGTCAAGATCATCACAGGCGATCGCGATATGCTCCAACTGGTCACCAACACAGTCGTCGTTTCGCTACCCGACCGCAAGAGCGGGCAGGATCAGGACTACTTTCCTGAAGATGTAGTTAGGCGAATGGGTGTGAGACCGGACCAAATCGTGGATTACAAAGCTTTGGTTGGCGATGTTTCCGATAACATCCCCGGTGTCCGCGGCATTGGCGAGAAGACCGCCATTGAGTTGCTGAAGCAGTATGAAACGCTCGACAACCTTTTTGAGCACCTCGACGAAATCAAAGGCAGAGCGTATAAGCCACTCAGTACAGGGCGCGAAGCTGCCTACCTGAGCCAGGACCTGGCGCGCATCCGTACGGATTTACCTGTTATTCTGGATCTGAAGCAAGCTGAACCTGTTCAATTTGAGCCTTCCGATGTGGAGCATCTTTTCGAAGAAATGGAATTCCGCACCCTTTCACAGCGGCTCAAGAAATTGACCACCAGGCTGCAACCCTCCCTCCAAGGACGAATTGGTATCCAGAATAGTTTGTTCCCGGAAGAGAAAAAACCGAAACCAGCTGAGGAGAATCCACAAGACGCCTCCTTTGAAACCATTACAGTCAATGACGCGCAAACCCTCAAAGACTGCGTTGACGATCTCAAAAAAGCCGGGCAGATTGCCTTTGACACCGAGACAACAGGGCTGGACCCAATGCTTTCAGAATTAGTCGGCATCTCTCTGGCAGCTGACCCAGCCGGGGGTTACTATTTCCCGGTTGGGCACGAAGAAGGAACGCAGCTCAGGTTGGATGAGATCAAGCAAGCGCTTCAACCGATTTTGAGCGACCCGAAAATTGCAAAAGTCGCTCACAATGCCAAATTTGACCTTGTCGTTCTGCAGAAAGCTGGTTTCGAGGTTTCTCCCATCACTTTCGACACCATGATCGCTGAATGGGTGATTGACCCCACCTCACGCAACCTGGGTCTCAAAGCCCAGGCAAGGACCCGCCTGGGTGTGCAGATGACTGAAATCGAAGAACTCATCGGGAAAGGCAAAAGCCAGATCAGTATGGCTGCGGTACCCATTGAACAGGCTGCTCCCTATGCGGCAGCTGATGCCGTCATGACGCTGCGCTTGGTCAAACCAATGACTGAAGATTTACAGGCTCATGAAGCCGAAAAGCTTTATCACGACCTGGAAAACCCCTTAATTCCCATTCTTGCCAAAATGGAGGAGGCCGGCGTATTACTCGACTACGCCTTTTTCGAGACTTTCTCGAAAGAGCTGAAGAATGATGTCGACCGTCTGACCTTGCAAGCCTACCAGATGGCGGGAGAAGAATTCAACCTCAACTCCACCCAACAACTTTCGAGCATTCTCTTCGAAAAGCTCGGCCTCGAACCACCCGATCGTTCCCGAAAGACCAGTAGTGGCAAGTATTCGACCTCCGCTGAGGTGCTTGAATCGATGCGTGGAATGCATCCATTACTCGATACCATCCTTGAGTATCGCGAACTTTCCAAACTGCAATCCACCTATGTGGATGCTTTGCCCACCCAGGTGAACCCCAAAACCGGTCGCGTGCACACCACCTTCAATCAGACTGGTACAGTGACCGGTAGAATCGCATCGCAAAATCCAAATCTACAAAACATCCCGATTCGCACTGAACGGGGACGCAAAGTTCGCCAGGGTTTCATCGCCGCCCCAGGTCACAAACTGTTGGCAGTCGATTATTCTCAGATCGAACTACGCATTGTCGCGCACATGGCGCAGGACGAAGCCATGATGAAAGCCTTCCATGAAGCCCAGGACATTCACGCTGCCACTGCAGCTGCGATTGAAGACGTGCCGCTGAATGAAGTCACCAAGCAGCAGCGCCGCCATGCCAAGGCGATCAACTTCGGTTTGATTTACGGAATGAGCCCCTTTGGTCTCACCCGCACCACCGACCTGACCCTGGCAGAAGCAGAAAACTTTGTTAAAGAGTACTTCAGGGAATTCCCGGGAGTTAAAAAATGGCTTAATAACACCCGCCTGGAAGCCAGCCGCCAGGGTTACGTTGAGACTTTGCTCGGACGCAGGCGCTACTTCCCAGCTTTAGCTGCCGGAACCAACTACACCATTCGTCAGCGGGAGGAACGCGAAGCCATCAACGCGCCTGTTCAGGGTACTGCTGCCGATATCATTAAGCTTGCCATGATCCACCTGCCAGAAGCCATGACTAAAGCCGGATTGAAAACTCGCATGCTGCTGCAAGTGCACGACGAGTTGATTTTTGAAGTACCAGAGGATGAGCTCGATAAAGCCACCAGGCTGGTCAAGGAAGTGATGGAAAGCGCGCTTAAGCTTTCGGTTCCTTTAGTCACCGAAGCTCGCATTGGTGATAACTGGGGTGAATTGACTGTGGTCGACCCCGACCTTCCGGTAATGTTGGAAGAGTAGCTAAACCACTACCAGCAATATGAACGTGTCGTACGGGAGGGGTTTACTACTCCCGCAGAGTTTGTATTATTTAAGCGCAAAATAAGTTGAATTTATCTACAGGCAACCCAATCCGCTTAGCTTCAAGCGCAGGCGGATATGATTGTTTCAATTCTTGGTGTATTTCCAGTAGATCAGAAATTAAACGCTAACTGACTGGCTCTGCAACTGCCCTTTGAGCTGCAAAATCTGCTTGCGGGTGCGGTCATCGGTTTCAACCATGTCAGCGATCTTATCGCAGGCATACATCACGGTGGTATGGTCGCGACCACCCAGTTCCTCGCCGATCCTGGGCAACGAGAGATCTCCCAGATCGCGCATCAAATACATTGCCACCTGGCGCGGGAAAGCCACATCTCTCGCCCGGCTGCGCCCGGTCAGGCTGCTGAGGCTGATACCAAAGAACTCGGATACGACCTCGAGTACAGTTTTTGGTGTGATGCTGCTGGGTTGTGGAAGAAAATCTGCCAGGGCACGGTTACAGAGGTGAAGCGACAGCGGCTGCCCACTCAATTGCGAGAAAGCCAAAACCCGATTCCAGGCGCCTTCCAATTCGCGAACATTAGTCTGGATTAGTTTTGCAATTCGTTCGATTACCTCTTCGGGCACATTCCCATCCACTTTTTCCGCTTTGCAGTGCAAAATTGCCAGCCTGGTCTCATAGTCCGGAGCTTGCATATCGACAGTCAACCCCCACTCAAATCGCGAGCGCAGGCGTTCTTCCAGCGTGCTCATGGCTTTGGGGGAACGGTCGGAGGTCATCACAATTTGTTTGTCCTGTCCGTAGAGGGCGTTGAAAGTGTGGAAAAATTCTTCCTGTGTGGATTCTTTGCCAGCGATAAACTGGATATCATCGATGAGCAGTACATCCACCTGGCGATACTTCTCGCGGAAGGCTGCGGTGGTCTTGGTGCGGATGGCATGCACAAGGTCGTTGGTGAACTCTTCCGATGAGATGTACAAGACCTGTTTGCCCTGCTGCAGAACGGCATTTCCGATGGCGTGCAGCATATGGGTTTTTCCCAAACCGACGCTGCTGTAGATGAAAAGAGGATTGTATGCCCGGGCAGGGTTTTCGGCGACAGCCTGGCAGGCAGCGTGAGCGAGACGATTGGCTGAACCGACCACAAAATTATCGAAACGATAGCGGGCATTCAACTGTGTGTCGTAGGTATCTTTTACCACGGAAGCAGGCTTTGGGATCGAGACGGTTTCTTCTTCCAGGTCAACCTGTGGGGGAGCCCAGACTTTAAATTCCACATTTACCTGGCGAGCCATCATACCTGAGAGTTTGTTGACCACAGTGCTCTTTAAGCGGCTGTCCAACCAGTCACAAGCATAAGCATTACCGGCACCCAGAGCAAAAGTTCCAGAATTATCTTCAAACGAAATCAGTTGCGTGTTCTTTACCCAGGTATCAAAAGAAGCTTTGCTAAGCTCCATTTGTAATTGTCCGATTGTTGCCTGCCATGCTTGTTGAGCATTCATGCGGTCTCTCCTAAACCTCTGTGATGTTAATGCATTACCGACGGTTAATAAACGTGATCGGTTAGGTTATAAACGATTCACTCATAATCCCCAAAATTATTTTCGTTAAGTGAATACCCAAATTCTAACACCTGAAGACAGGCTTTTCCTGCTGCGTCCCTTAAAATGTCAGAACTTTTTAAGATTGGCTTTTTGTCAAAAACACGATTGCGAAAGCGGTTAATTTATATACAATTTTCACTGATTTATACAACCCTAATTAGCAGGATGGAAGCCGGGTGCCTACCCCCATATATGGGTTTAGTTTAATAATTAGATCATATTTTCCAATAATTTGGGGTGTTTTTCGCCCACAAAGTTGCTGTCGATTCTTAAAAAATAATGGATAGTCTTGCAAGTATTGGCATTTGCATTTTAATAATCCCAAGACTATGCGCTTAGAGTCTTTTTTCTTCAAGCATCTCTTTTGCAGCCCGACGACCAATCTCGACAGCAAAGTTGGTGCCTCTGTCCCAGGGGTATACCTGGCTCATGCTGGCAAACCACAAACCATCCACTGGAGTCTTGATGGCAGGAATGTTTTTGCTGTGATTTACCAGGGGAATCGGCTGAGCATAGCCTGTCTTGCTGACCCAAATCTTCTTCACCCAATCCAGGTTGAAGTCCGGATTGATTTTTTTCAAATGAGGAAGGAATTCTGCTGCCAATTCCTCATCAGTCTTACTGAAATTGGGGTGATCTTTTTCCAGATAATCGCCGATATAGATGATATGGTCGCCACCAAAATATTCCGGTTTGAGGAAGTTGGTGTGTTCCACCAGTGACAGGAAAGGGTAGCCTGCCTGCTTGGGGATGTTATACCAATAGTAACCGTCTGGTGATAGTGGGTGTTTTAGTGAGATCGTCATCACCACCGCGCCCATATGGTTCAGTTTGAGCAATTCTCCCAGGTAGTCGGAAGGCAGTTCCGGAGCAAGTTTCGCCATTAAGCCCGGTGACAGTGTTACCAAAACCTGGTCGAAGTGCTCAGCAGTCTCCTCACCAACCTGAACATCCAGTCCGCCATTTTCACTGCGTCTGATTTGCTTTACAGGTTGAGAGTAACGAATGGTCACACCGTCTTCGACTAATTTCTGGGCAAATTTATCGGCAAAGCGCTGAAAACCACCTTTGAAAGTTCCCAGGCGGGTGGTTCGCACATGCAAGCGCGCCCACATCCATGCCATATTGACCTTGTCTGACCAGTTTTCACCAAATTTTCCGTCAAGCATTGGCTTCCACATGCTCTCAAACACTTTATTGCCAGCAAATTTGCGCATCCAGGTATCGGTGGTTACTTTTTCCAGTGGTCTCCAATTATTCGTAAAACGGAGGTAGAGTCCAACCAGCCCAAAACGAATTTTATTTATTCCCCACCCCAGCCCCGGATACATGAGTGCCGCAAGGATGGAATCGA
This sequence comes from Anaerolineaceae bacterium, assembly GCA_038562515.1. Classification (GTDB taxonomy): domain Bacteria; phylum Chloroflexota; class Anaerolineae; order Anaerolineales; family Anaerolineaceae; genus Mesolinea. The sequence continues at coordinate 28,484 of JBCFBG010000015.1, read as the reverse complement.
ATGGATAAAACTTGTTATTATGGTACATAACACTGATAGGTCTTGGGAACATGACCTCATCAGACCAACCCAGCTCCCCAATTAGTCCTAATAAATGCGAATCGCTTTGAAACCAGTGATGATAAAAACGCTCAACAGACCAGTCCCATTCCGGTTCTTTGAAACCAGAAGCCAACCCACCAGGAACATTGCCTGCCTCAAAAACGACGACTTCATGCCCGGCTTTTCGCAAGTCCAATGCAGCGCTCAGCCCACCAAATCCAGCACCGATCACAGCAATTTTTCGTTTTTCTTCAGTCATCTTTTCCTCTTTTCCTTGCGCTATTCATTCTGGCTGGCTTCTTCGCCCTTGTATTCTTCCTGGATACTTTGCAGATCCGTGGTAAGACCAAATCCTTCTTTTACAAAGAAGTAAGCACCGACCAAAGTCACCGGAAGCCATAGCGCGACCCGCAAAAGCAAGGCATAGCCAAGCGCGTTCTCCGGGCTGACCCCAAACAATTCCATCATGGACTTCGTGGCCGCATCAAACGTGCCCAAGCCACCCGGAGCCGCCGGCACCAATAGCACCAAATTCACGATGCCAACAACCAGTAACAGGCTTTGATAATTAAGGTTGAAACCCATCGCCTTCATCACACCCCAATACAACCCGGTTTCAATCACCCAAATCAGAACCGACTGAGCCATCACCAACAGCGACTGCAGTGGCGAACGCAATACACGCAAACCATCGGTGAATTTTTCAATTATTCCACCTATGGACTCACGAAATCTTGTTGGAACAAGGTGGTTAATCACCCAGGTAGTGAATCCGTGCATTTTTTCCGGCAGCAAAACCATCCCGATGAAAACCAATAGGATTAAACCAAAAATCAGACCCACCCAGAAAGCACTTTTCTCGATAATGCCAACCCACTGGCTGTTAGGCGCGAAACTGGTCAATTGCCCCAGGTTGAGCAGTACCAATGCCAGGATGGCAATGCCGTCGAAGAGATGTTCGACGATGATGGTAGCCAATGAAGCTGAGATGGGTACGCCTTCCTTCTTCCGGAGGAGGATTGTGCGCAAAAGGTCGCCGGCACGGGCTGGGTAAATATTATTTGCCATGTAACCAGCTGAAAGGATGGGAAAAAGCCTGAGCAAGGAGACCGGTTTCATCGGCAGGAGCAAGACTTTCCAGCGCCAGGTGCGGACAATGAGTGTAACAAAGTAAGCAACAATCCCCAAAGCAACGTAAGTGAGGTTGGCGGTTTTAAGCTGCTCCCATACAAGCGAAAAGTCAACTTTACGGAAGGCTAGCCATAAAAAAATGGCACTGATGATAAGCCCCATCCAGACATGCCATCGTTTGATCTTCATGCCCTCGATTGTACCTTATTTGAGTGTTGGGAAAACGGACTTGCAACGGTTGTGCGGGTCAAGTATCGCACGCATTGGGTACTTTGCGAGGACGAGATGCGGTTTGACGATCTATTTTGCAACTTGATCGTTGCAATTATTTTCTTTTGGGTAATGTTCTTTCATCCTGCGCTGCAACTCACGTCTGGAAAGGAAAACCTTATGCCCGCATGTCAGGCAAACCAGCCCAATATCCGCACCAAGTCGCACCACCTCCCAGTCGAAGCTCCCGCATGGATGAGCCTTGCGTAGTCTGACCTTATCTCCAACCTGGATCTCTGTAAGCATACGCGCATTATAACATCGCCATGTTATAATTTTTGCCTTCAAGCGGTCACTATGCCGCACCATGGACAACTGATGACGAATTTGAACCCAGCCACTCTGATAGCCCGTGTGATCACCCTGGTCATCGCGCTGACCGTGCACGAGTTTTCGCATGCTTTCGTTGCTACGCACTTCGGCGATGACACGCCTGAACGTGCCGGTCGCCTGACGCTCAACCCTTTGAGGCACCTCGATCCTATGGGATCGCTGATGCTCGTGTTGGTCGGTTTTGGATGGGCAAAACCGGTTCCCATCAACCCTTACATCATCCGCCAAAACAATAAAGCTGGTGTCGCGCTGGTTTCAATGGCTGGACCGATCTCCAATCTGCTGATGGCTGTGCTCGCCTCCATTCCATTGCGACTGGGTTTGTTCGCTGCTTCCTATCAAGTCAATGGCATTTTCCCCTCACCAGGATACTTTTTGGTGGAGTTCATTTATACCAATGTTGCTCTCTTCCTTTTCAACATGCTGCCTCTGGCTCCGCTGGATGGAGAGAAGGTGCTCGAATTCTTACTGCCCAAAAACTGGCAGGGCGCATTGCAAGCCTTTCGCCAATATGGACCTTTTCTGCTGCTGGCATTGATCTTTATCGGACCGCGGCTTGGTTTTGATCTTTTCGGCGTCATCATCCGCCGCCCGCTGATGGCGATCGTTAACTTCCTGATCGGCGGTTGACGAGCTCTCGTGTCATACTATTGCTATATGCTCCTGTGTGCCAATGGCGGTTATTACACTGGCTGGACCACTGACCCCTTTCGCAGACTCAAACAACATAACGCCGGGCGGGGTGCTCGCTACACCCGCATGAACGCTCCATCTGAATTGGTTTATGTTGAGGAAGTTGCTGATCGAAGCGCCGCCCTCAAGCGGGAACTGGAAATCAAACACCTTAAACATCCCAGGAAAGTTGCCTTGGTATCTGACACCAGCCGAAACATTTTGCAGGTGCTGCTTTCCGAAAAGGAAGAGACCCCTTCAACAAAAACGTCCTGATCGATTTACCCCATCTCGCCTAAAGAGCAGTCATTATTGAGCCTTGCTAAGGTATACTTTACCCAACCAATCCTCAACTTTAGTATGGAGGGACAATGATAAGCTCACTTTTCTTCTCACTTTTACGGGGTTTCCTCCCGTTTCAATTCATTCAAGAAACTCAGCCGGCAACCAACTGGCTCACGATTGTGATCGGCATCCTGCTCATCCTTGGTTTTCTTGGCTTGTTAGTCTGGCTTTATACCAGCGGCAAGCTGCAGCAATGGTTCCAGGCTGGCACTCAAAGTGGCAAATGGAAAATCCAGGACATGCAGCTTGGCAGTGAAGCGAAGAAGATCGAGAAGGTCAAAATCGCTCAGGTTGAAGAACTTGGACAAAAAGCCTGGCAGTCCCGGGTTAGTGATCCTGCTTATGCCCAAGCTTGGGCAGATATTGAAGCCGTTGAAACCCAGATCGATCGCATCAAAGAGCACTCCCGCTCTCTGCAAGATAACCTGAACCGGGTCAGCTCGGAGCGTGAAAACCTCACCCTCGATTTTGACACTCAACTTGACCAGTTGGATCTCCAACGCAACGATACCGAAACCAAGTTGAAACAAGCGCAGTCCGCCCTCTACCAGCTTGACTCGGATATCGATTCACTTGCCAACCAAAAAAGCAGCCTGCAGCGTGAAATTAAAGCCACCCGTACCGACCTGATTAATACCGAAGGGTCAGACGAACCTGACCGCCCGGAAATTATGAGCAATCTAAATTCGCGCCTGGATGGTTTAGTGTCGCAATTGCTGGCAGTGAGTAATGAAGAGCCCGAGCTTGCCAGTCGTATCCCCAGCTATCAGTCCGAGGTGCTCGCGCTGAATGCCCGCGTAAACGAACTCTCCGATCAGGCTCGCCGCCTTGAAGGTCAGAAAACTCAGGAATTGGAACCACTTAACCTCCAGATTGACGCCCTCGAAAAACAATTGCGCACCAAGAGCGAAGAAATCAAAGACCTCGAACAGAAGATGGTGCCGATGATCAAATCATTAGGCTTCCAGGTCGATACCGCCCGACCCACCTCGGAGGTTTTACAGGAATACTACAATCGGTTGGATGCTACCTACCAGAAATTAGCGAACACCACCCAGGAACGCACCGAGATTGACACCAAGTTGGAAGGGTTAGACAAAGCTGCCTCACGGAACTTCTACTTGCTGGTCCTTTTGGGACTTGTCGTCCTGGTCCTGGGCGTTCTTCTTATCATCGGTGTCCTGTAGTTAGCTGATTAATTATGCAATCGATTCAGGACACCCTTGCTCAATTAACTCTGAAAGAAAAATCTGCACTGAGTTCTGGCGCAGACACCTGGCACAGTAAAAAGATAGCCCGTCTCAATATTTCATCGGTTTTGATGCATGACGGACCTCACGGCTTGCGTAAGCAGCCTGATGCTTCCGACGCGCTTGGGTTGAACCAGAGCGTACCTGCAACCTGCTTCCCTACCGCTGCCATCAGCGCTTGCTCTTTTGACCGCGATCTGCTTAATCAAATGGGAGCTGCCATTGGCAAAGAAGCCTTGGAACAAAGAATTGACCTGGTCCTCGGACCTGGCGTCAACATCAAACGTTCGCCCTTGTGCGGTCGCAACTTTGAATATTTCTCGGAAGATCCCCTTCTCGCCGGCGAATTAGCGGCAGCTTATATCCAGGGGCTGCAAGCACAGGGCATTGGAGCAAGTCTCAAACACTTTGCCGCCAATAACCAGGAATTCTGCCGACTGATCACCAACTCCCAAGTCGACGAACGCGCACTTCGTGAGATCTATTTAAGAGCCTTCGAAATCGTAGTCCGCAAAGCCCAACCCTGGACGATCATGCCTGCCTACAATCGCATCAATGGTGTTTATGCCTGCGAAAATGAACTGCTTCTGACGCGCATAACCCGAGAAGAGTGGGGCTTCGAGGGGCTTTTCGTCAGTGATTGGGGTGCGGTGAACAACCGAGTGGCAGCCGTAAAGGCTGGGTTGGACCTGGAAATGCCTTCCAGTGATGGCTATCGCGATGCTCAATTGCTCAAGGCGGCTAAGAAGGGGCAAATTGAAGAACGCTACCTGGACCGAGCTGTGGAAAAACTGCTAAAACTGATCGAAAAGTGCCAGCAACCGAAGAGTGTTCCCCCTAAAGATGTTTACGAGCAAAATCACCAACTGGCTCGAAGAATCCTGTCCGAGTCGGCAGTGCTGCTAAAAAATCAGCATTCTCTACTACCCTTGAGTGCTGAATCAGATGTTTTGATTGTCGGTGAATTAGCCGAAACACCTCATTCTCAAGGCTCTGGCAGCAGCCGCGTCAACCCCACACGTCTGGTCAGCCTTACCCAGGCAGTTGAAAACAGGGGGTTGAATTGGGAATACCTGCCTGGTTACAGAATCGCCGACAGAGGTCAAAACGCTCAACTTCTTGCAGAGGCTTGCCTTGCGGCGGATGATAAAAAAGTAGTAATCGTGGTGGTTGGTCTGACCGAAGATGATGAAGCCGAAGGCTATGACCGCCAACACCTGGAATTGCAGCAATACCAGATCGATCTCGTCAGCCAACTGGCAAAAGTCAACCCAAATCTGGTTGTGGTTTTGCAAGGTGGCGGAGTAACAAAGCTTCCCTGGTTTGATGAAGTCAGCTCCGTGCTCTTTGTTGGCTTGTCTGGTCAGGCGTTTGGGGAAAGCTGCCTGGATTTATTGTTAGGCGATGCAAATCCCAGCGGAAAGCTGGCAGAAACCTGGCCATTTTCGTTAGCTGACGTGCCTTCCAGTGCCAGTTATGGGCAGCGCTATAACACGCCTTACATCGAAAGCATTTTCGTTGGTTATCGTTATTACGAAAGAGCTGGAATACCCGTTCGCTTCCCCTTTGGACACGGGCTCTCTTACACAAGTTTTGCTTTCTCTGATCTTCAGGCTTCCAACGATAAGCTGCGACCTGATGAAAATCTCTTGTTGAAGTTAAAGTTAACCAACACCGGCACACGTTCTGGTAAAGAAGTCGTGCAGGTCTACATTGCCGCAGGGGAAAGTGCCGTTTTCAGAGCCTCAAAGGAATTAAAGGCTTTCAGTAAAGTCGCATTACAACCTGGTGAGAGCAAGGAAGTAGAAATTGGTTTGAGTTATCTCGATTTCGCCTTCTGGAACCCTCAAACACATGCCTGGCAGGTCGAGGCTGGAAAATTTGAAGTTCTGGTTGGCAGCAGCTCTGCAGACCTCCCATTAAAGACGACTGTTCAATTGGAAGCCTCAACTACCGATCAATTGCCAGATTTCCGTGAGGTAGCTCCTCAATATTATCAACTTCCCAAAAATCCAGCCGAATTCAGCCTGGATCAATTTGAGAGGCTGCCCGGTTCAGTCAAGGTGAATGATCCGGTTCGAACTACCGGGAATTTTGACCTCAATTCAACACTTTGGGAAGCACGTGACACCTGGCAAGGCCGCTTGGTGAACAAATATGCCATGAAAGCCGCCGAAAACTTGATTGAAAATACCTCTGAAAACTCAGGCAATGCTCGCCGAACCGTCGAGGCTTCAGCCACCAACGCACCTCTGAGGTCCTTCGTCATGGGAGGTATACCTCTTAGTGTGTCCATCGGTATGTGTCACATTCTGAATGCGCGCTACTTAAAGGCAGGCTGGCATTTACTAAAAGGCAAACTGACTAAGAAATAGTTGCCCTGGATTTCCTGTTCGTTTAGAAGGATTCTTCGCAAAAAAGCTCAGAACGACACGTTGATCCTAAACTTCCAACAAAATTGTCACCGGACCGTCATTGCAGAGTTCAACCATCATGTGTGCCCCAAAAACACCTTGCCCGGTTTTGACACCTAACTGACGCAATTTGTGAGCAAAAACCTCCACCAACGGTTCTGCAATTTCAGGTTTGGCAGCATCGACGAACGAAGGTCGGCGGCCCCGACTGGTATCGGCATAAAGCGTGAACTGCGAAACAACGATCGCCTCACCCCCCACATCCAGTATCGAAAGGTTCATCTTGCCGGCTTCATCTTCAAAGATTCGCAACCTGGCGCACTTTTCTGCCAGTTCTTCGGTCTTTGCGATCGTATCCTCCGGTCCAATCCCCAAGAGGATCATCAGACCTTTATCGATCGATGCGACAACCTGATTTTCAACGGTGACCTTTCCGAAACTTACACGCTGTAAGACCGCTCGCATTAATACCAACTCCTTGAACCGCGTTCGATGTAGCCGGGCCAGGTAAAGTTTTCATCGAAGTCAACTTCAATAATGTCGCAATGGTTAATTCTGCCAGGATTGTAGAATTGTTTTATGACGTAGGCATGGCAGGCAACAATCACTTTGTCATAATGTAAATAGGGGCGTAAAGCTGCATAAGTTCGCTCAGCAACCTGGTCATAACCTTCCCAATGCAGCTTGGCATCGGGACTTCTCACGCCCTTGAAGGCGCTGATTTCCTTGATTGCTGCCATGGTATCTGCTTGGTTCTTGTTCTCATAGGTCGTATCGATCAGCCATTCATACAAATCAAAGGCTATCTCGATTTTCAAGCCTGTCACTCGCGAAATAATTGCCCCTGTTTGAAGCGCACGCGTGTAAGGAGAGCTGATGATTAATTGGCTGCCCTCAAGACGCGAGTCCAAAGCAACTCTTTCGGCTTGCTCAACCCCAAGTTTGGAAAGTGGAGCCAACTCGCGGGCTGGACCTTTAAAGCCCTTCCCTTCTGTGAAGGAATAATCTGGTTCCCCATGTCTGATCAAAACTAAATGCATATTTTCACCTCTACAGAAGTTTACCAAATCTTCCGAGTTGAGGGCGATTTGCAGGCACAAACAATGTGTTTTAAGTTTTTTGTTCTCTCGATGAGTTTCAGATACACTGAGCCCAACCCGTTGAAATCCAGTATTCCATGAGTAAAGAGTATAAAAATGTGGTAAATTTTGTGATTAAATACAGGGAAAACATGCCAGCAAACAATAATCATCGCCCACCTAAATGGATCCGAAGCATTCCGCGCCTGACAATTGAAGAGCGGCGGAAAATCATCTCCGACGTGCAGGACGATTCAAAAGCTAACTTTGATTATTTGATCCTGGTTGCTCTTTCCGGTTCTATTGCTACGTTAGGGCTGCTTTCTGACTCACCAGCCGTCATTATTGGCGCAATGGTGGTCGCTCCATTGATGTCACCAATCCTTGCAATTGGTCTGGCAACCACAACTGGCGCAAAAAAACTACTCAAAGACGCGTTACTTACACTCTTCATTGGCGCTTTACTATCCATCGTAATTTCAGTACTCTTAACCTGGATAAACGACGAACTTCCATTTATTTCCCTGCATCAAATACCGGGAGAAGTCATGTCCCGGACCAGATCGTCCCCAGTTGATCTAACCATCGCGATAGCTGGTGGGTTGGCTGCCGCCTATGCGACCACCCGCCCTAAACTTTCAACCGCCCTGCCTGGTGTCGCGATTGCAACGGCTTTGATGCCGCCTGTGTGCACGGTGGGTGTGGGATTAGCACTGCAAAACTGGCAGGTTGCCAGTGGAGCTGGATTGCTTTTTATTACGAACGCGGTTGCGATTGCGTTTGCCTCCGGTTTGGTGTTTTTAATCAGAGGCTTTTCAAAAGAGCAGCGTTTTGCGGATGCCAAAGTTCCCGCTACTCTTTGGATTTCCACAATTCTTGTCATCGTGCTTTTAATTCCATTGACTTACTTTAGTTTGCGTCTTATTCGTCAGGCAGAAGAATCCCGTTTGATCAACTTGGTCGTCGAGCGAGAAGTCGCCTTGCTCCCAAACGTCCAACTGGAGGAAACTAGTTTTGTTAGCAGTCCGGATGTCCTTGATCTGCGTTTAACCTTACACACAAGCCGCTCTTTATACTGGCAGGAGATTGTTAGTTTGCAGGAATCCATTGCTTCCGGGCTTGATCGTCAAGTCTCGCTGAAAGTTGAACAGGTTTTATTCAGGGAGCTTGACCCCATGGTTCCTCCAACGCTGACACCGACTTTTACTCCTGGACCAAGCTCTACACCAACTTTAACTAACACACCGCTTCCAACTTCCAGCCCCACGCCAACAGAGACGCCTCTACCCACAAACACCCCCACTTTAACGACTACTCCGGCGCCCTTACAAGCACGGATAGTATGGCCAGATGTTCCTGGTTTGACACTCTATCAAGAACCGGGAGGTCCGTCTATTGGCAGACTGTACTTCTCTCAATTGGTGATGGTTTACCATGACCAACAGAATTATGAGGGCTTGGTATGGGTAAAAATTCGTGACGATCAGGGTCGTATTGGCTGGCTGCCGCAAAATTATCTTGAAATCTTAAATCCCTGAGAGTTGATACCCCAAAAAAGTTGGTTTTTCTGACAAATCCCAAATGCGAAAACCCCGTATCTATTCCGCTATTGCTTTTTGAATAGCCCCGACTGCCACTATGAATTAAGTTGCGACCTTGGTTCCACACTCGAAACAAAATTTTGTTCCGGGTTCAAGTTTCGCTCCGCATTCTTTACAGAAGACCACTTGAAGAATTTTAGCGCCACATTCGGGGCAAAACTTGGTTTTCTCACCTAGAGCCGCACCGCAATCCGGGCAGGTCGCCCTGACGCCCTCGCGCCAGCTTTCTTCTTTGAGCATCGCTCTGTCGTCTTCCGCCATCTGCGAATGCGCCCAAATCTCTTCCACAGTTCGGCTGGACTGTGCCGCCGCCATCTCCACGCCCAGATCGGGTGAACAAATTTTACATAATCCCTTGCTGGTATTCCAGCACTTATCCCGACAGACCCAGGAAGAACAGCGCGGGCATTGGATGAAATCGTCTTTCACTTCCACGGCTGCTCTGATAAAAGCCTGGTCATGCTCCCTTTCCCATGTAGCGCTTCGAGCTCGTTCTCCAAGAGTGGAAGCATGGTTAAAAATCCCTCCAAACAAACTGCTGGCAGTATCCAGCGCGCCGCTGATTTTCCCAATGGCATACGGCTGGAATGAGGTGCGGTAACCTGTGTTGCATCGGTCACATTTGAACTCAAACTGAAAGCCTTCATTCGTCGAAAGATCTTCATAGTTGCTGGTAAATTCGATTTTTGTCATAAGCGAAACTCCACGTTTTCTGATTTGGCTGCCTAATTACTGGCAATCTGGCGACTGTTGGTATAAAAAAATCATACCATAGCCAGCAAGAATTGATCTGGATTCAGCCAAAAAATCGATAAACATGTGATCGTGCGCCTCTAGGTAACTGAATCAGCCAGTGTATAATTGTTTTATGACATTACCTCCGCTGCCACCAGCACGCATAATCAACTCACAAGATACTCTCAGCCACATGGTGGCGGAACTAAAAAGACAACCTGCGATAGCGATCGATACTGAATCGAATAGTCTTCATTCTTACCAGGAGCGGGTTTGCCTGATCCAAATCTCCATCCCCAGTGCTGATTACCTGGTCGACCCCTTCATGATTCAAGACATGAGCCCACTGGGTGAGGTCTTTGCCGACAAATCTATCCAAAAGGTCTTCCATGCCGGCGATTATGACCTGGCAACCCTCAAACGTGATTTTAGCTTCGAGTTTTCCAATCTTTTTGACACGATGCTGGCAGCAACCGCGTTGGGTGAACCTGCCATCGGGTTAGCCGCCTTGCTCGATAAATATTTTAACATCCAGCTCGAAAAGAAATACCAGCGTGCGGATTGGGGCAAGCGCCCTCTCAACCCGGAAATGCTTCTCTATGCACAGGGTGATTCCCACTATTTGTTACAACTTCGCGACCTGCTCATCGAAAAATTAAAGGAGACCGGTCGGTTGGAATACCTCCTTGAAGACAGCGCTGCCCTTGCGCGCATCACGCTGCCAATGAAGGATCACGAAGAAGATATCTGGAAAGTCAAGGGCTCGCAGGATCTCAAACCACCTGCCCTCAGCTTACTCAAGCAGCTAAATCACCTTCGTGAAACAATAGCTGAACAGAAAGACGTGCCCCCATTCAAGATTATCTCAGCTAAAGCTCTGATTGAGATTGCGACCACCCAGCCTCATTACCTCGAAGAGCTGAGTTTGCTACCTTCATTCTCCCATGGCATGATCAGGCGTTATGGCAAACAATTAATGCAAGTTGTTCAAGCCTGGCGTGAAAATCCCGAACCTGTCATTTTACGGAAGAACCACCGCCTAAGCGAACGCGAGTTAAAGTTGCGCGAAAAACTGAGCGATTGGCGCAAAGAGCTCGGCGAAAAAGAGGCAATACCATCCAACGCAGTGATTTCTCGAGACCTCCTGGAGCTGATCGCTCATCATGACCCCCAATCGGAACAGGAATTGGCTGAGGTTATGCGGGATTATCCTCATCACAACAAACAGTATGGACGAGCAATTTTCGATCTGATCAAAAGGGAAAATAAATGAAACTAACAATTCTCGGAGCAGCAAAAACAGTGACAGGCTCAATGCACCTGATCGAGCATAACGGATACAAACTCCTGCTGGATTGCGGTACCTACCAGGGAAAACGCGAAGAGTCTTATCGGATTAATTTGAATTTCCCATTCAAACCTTCTGAGATTGACGCGATGATCCTCAGCCATGCCCACATCGACCACAGCGGCAACATTCCCAACCTGGTCAAACAAGGCTTCAGCGGACCGATTTATGCCACCAATGCCAGTATTGACCTTGCGGACATCATGTTGCGCGATTCCGGGCACATCCAGGAAAACGATATCAAATACGTCAATAAAAAACGTCGGAAACAAGGTTTGCGCGACCAGGAACCAATCTACACTCAGAAAGATGCGATCTTGGCGATGCCACAATTTCGATCGCTCTGGTACCAGGAGAAAAAGGAAGTCATCCCGGGTGTCACCGCCCAATTCATTGAAGCTGGTCACATTCTTGGGTCAGCAGCAGTTGTGCTCGACTACAAGGATGGTGGTGGCAATCCAAAACGCCTATGGTTTTCTGGCGATATTGGTCGCTATGATGTCCCAATCTTGCGCGACCCGGTCTTTCCTACGGGGGCGAATACGGTAATCATGGAATGTACTTATGGCGATAAGCCCCATGAGAACATGGATGAGGCCTACGATGAGTTTATCGACGCAGTTAAACGCACGGTCAAGCGTGGTGGCAAGGTTATCGTGCCCGCCTTTGCCGTTGGACGTACCCAAAACCTGACCTATTTTCTGAGCGATGCCATCGAAAACGGCGATATCCCTGATATCCCGGTGGTTGTTGATAGCCCGCTGGCAGTCAATGCCTCGGACCTCTACCGCAAGCATACCGAATGTTTTGATGATGAGACCTGGCAGTTCATCGCTGAACACCGCATGAAGGGGCTCGATTATCACAACGTGATTTTTACCCGCAGTGTGGATGAATCCAAAGCCTTGAACGAATGGAACGAGCCCATGATCATTATCTCCGCCTCAGGTATGGCGGAAAGCGGACGTATTTTGCACCACCTCAAAAACAATATTGAAGACGGACGCAACACCATCCTGATCATTTCCTGGCAAGCCCCCGACACCCTTGGGCGCAGGTTGGCTGACCGCGAACGCAAGGTACGCATCTTTGGCGAGGAATATTTTCGCAAAGCTGAGGTCGTCACGATTGGCGGGCTCAGCGCGCACGCCGGGCAAAACCTGCTGGTCGATTACGCTCTCTCCAGCAAAGAAACGCTCGAGAGACTGATTTTGGTTCATGGTGAAGAAACTGCTGCCACGGCTTTCATGGACATACTTGCTGAAAACCCGGATTTGCCCACACCAATCTATGCCGAAAAGGGTCAAACATTTGAGCTGTAGACAGTTATAGACTGTGGTAGGCCGGGTTGCGCATTTCAACCCGGCTTTTTTGTGTCATTCTGAGCCTCCTTGCGAAGAATCTTTTATTCTTTCATATAGCTGACAAGGTTCTTACAAAGTCCACTTCGTTCAGCATGACATGCTCAGGATGAATTTTCTCTTCCAATCCCCATTCCTCGTGTATAATTCCCTTCCTGTTCGGAGAGATGCCGGAGCGGTTGAACGGGGCGGTCTCGAAAACCGTTATAGATCTCGTATCTATCGTGGGTTCGAATCCCACTCTCTCCGCTCTTTTTTTATCAACAAAACTGAAAACCTTCCCTCTAAAATTGGCTGAAAATTTCACATTTTCCCCTCAGTCGTTACAAAAATAACCCTTTCCACTCTCAAGAGAATCTAATCGCCATAAAGAATGTAAAATTTATTCTTTGATGGTAGAATCGGAAAGTGCTCAATAATTGAGCACCAAAATATTCGCATCTGAAGAAGGAGATCATTTATGTCTAAACGCACAAAACAAATCGTATTCCCCCTGGTTCTCGTTGTAATGCTTCTGCTTAGTTCTTGCTTAACACCGGTCGCGCCCGAGGTTGTTACAGAAACTGAAAGCCCAATCGTTATCACTGATGTAGTTGGGCGTGTTGTTACTTTGGAAAAACCCGCTACCAAGTTGGTTGGCACTCATAACCCAACCCTGAACGCCGCAGTGGTTCTGGGCGGTGGCGGCAAGTATTTGGTCGGTTTCGGAAACAAAGAAATGTCCCGTGGGTTGTACGAGCAGGTGATTGATAGCTATGATGCTCTGGTTCAAATCGGTAAGGGTAGCAATATCAATTTTGAAAGTGTCATTGCTGAAGGCGCCGATTTAGCAATTCTGCCGGAACGTTTTCAGGATTTAGTGGCTCAATTTGATGAAGTTAAAATTCCGTCGATTGTCATTCTCGACAGCACAGAAAGCTTTGATACTGTCAAACAGACCCTGACTCTTCTCGGACAGGCTGTTGGTGAGAGTGAGCGCGCTGAGAATATTTCAGCATTTTTGGATACTCAGATTGAAAATGCTCAAACTCTGCTAAAAGACATAACTGAACGTCCTTCCGTGCTCTTCCTAGGCGCAAGTTCTCCACTCTCTGTAGCGCCCGCGGCAATGATACAGACCAGCCTTATCGAAGCTGGTGGCGGCACAAACGCCGTCAGCGGTGTTGAGGGGACCGGAAATTTCATTGACGTCAACATAGAGCAAATTGTTGCTTGGAATCCAGACGTGATTTGGTTCCCGGCTTACTCCGACTACACTGCTGAAGATCTGCTCAATGATCCTGCCTGGAGTGGCATTAACGCCATCAAGAATAATCAGGTCTTCGAATTCCCATCATTGCTGGAGCCGTGGGACCAACCAACGGCAGCGGTTGCGCTGGGTGTGGATTATGCCCTTTACAGATTACATCCCGATCTCTATAGCGTTGATTCGCTGATGAAGGCTGTTGATGAATTTTATACCCTCGTTTACGGAAAAACCTTCACTAAAGAACAATTGGGTATAAAGTAGTAAAATACTGGTTTGGAACCGAAACGAGACTCCGGAAACTATCAATATAGACAATGGCTCTGGCTGTTGTCTATATTATTGCTTTTCGGAGTTTTTCTTTCTCTTAGCCTTGGTCGCTACAGTAATGACCCGTTAAAAGTAATCAATGTACTGCTTGCCCGCCTTGGAGCCAACGTCAATGTTGATCCAACTATGGACAGCATCGTGTTTAATGTGCGTTTACCACGAATTCTTGCTTCAATCATGATTGGCGGGATGCTCTCACTCTCTGGTACGGTCTATCAAAGTGTCTTCCGCAACCCACTTGTCTCACCAGACTTGCTTGGTGTCTCATCCGGAGCAGCCGTTGGGGCTGCTGGTGCGATTCTTTTAGGGGCGGGCTTGGTCACACGCCAGGCATTTGCCTTTATTGGGGGAATATCCGCGGTATTGATAACATCTCTCGTTCCACGGCTCTTACGCAATCGCTCCAATATGATGCTTGTACTTTCCGGTATCATCGTCGGCGGTTTTTTGAGCTCCGTTCTGGCAATTATGAAATTTGTTGCCGAGGAGCAAACCGAACTCTCATCCATCGTTTTTTGGCAGATGGGAAGCCTTTCGTCAATTCTAGGTCGGGAACTATTGGCGATTCTGCCGGTTTTTATCATTTGCTCAGTTTTGTTGTTGATGCTTTCCTGGCGAATCAACATTCTTGCTTTGGGTGACATTGAAGCCCGGACATTGGGTGTAAATGTGCGCCAGGTCCGCAGCATCGTGATCGTTACCGCAAGCCTGCTTACGGCGAGCGCGGTTTCCATTAGTGGAACGATTGGCTGGATCGGTCTGGTTGTCCCGCATCTTGGACGCCTGGTCGTTGGCAGTGACAACACACGCTCAATGCCTCTGGCTGTCCTTATGGGATCGTTTTTCATGTTGGTTGTCGATACATTGGCGCGTACCGTATCAAGCGCCGAGATCCCGCTCTCAATACTGACCGGTTTTATTGGCGCTCCCCTCTATGCCTATTTGCTTTACAAGCAGAAAACCCGTCTGGAATAATTTATGACAGTGCAGATGAAGCTTGAACAAGTTGGTTTTTCTTATGATGGCAGCCGCCAGATCTTCAAAGATATCAGTTTTGAGGTCAAGGCAGGTGAAATCGTTTGTCTTTTAGGCCCTAATGGCATTGGGAAAACGACCCTGTTAACCTGCATGGCGAAATTGCGTAGCCCAAATCAAGGTCGCATTCTTCTCAACGGCGACGATCTGACCAGCCTGTCTACGCGGGATGTTGCCCGCGTGATCGGTTATGTCCCCCAGAACTTGCTTCCATCTTTTGACTTCACTGTGCTCGAATATGTGGTTACAGGCAATGCTCCCTGGCTGGGTACTTTTGAAAAACCCAAAGCCGAGCATTACAACCGGGCGGAACAAGCCTTGCTTCAGATGAAAATCGAGCATTTACGAGATAAGCCTTACACCCGTATTAGTGCCGGTGAACTTCAGCAAGTTTCGATTGCCCGCGCTATTGCCCAACAATCTCGCTTGATCCTGATGGATGAGCCAACCGCTCACCTGGATCATGGCAATCAAATTAAAGTACTGCGTATCATTAAAAAATTGGCGTCAGAAGGCTATGGCGTCGTGCTCACAACGCACAATCCGGACCAAGTTTTGTTACTTGAAGCAAAGGTGGCAGTGATTGACCGCCAGGCAAATTTCCATTTTGGGGAATGGGAACAAATCCTGACTGAGAAACTATTGAGCGACCTTTACGGCGTGGAGATGCGTTTGGTAGAGGTAGAAGGCATAGAGCGCAAGCTTTATGTTGTCCCGAGGTTATAGGAGGAACGATGATAATTGATTCAGTTTTGCAGGCCGCAGAACCTTTATTAGCAGGGCGTCAGGTCACAGATGCTGTTCTGGGGCTCTCACTGACCGCTATTGAACTTGATGGGCAGGATATTGGGCTTTCCTATGTTCTGCGTCACGACTTGCCAGCCGGCTGTTCCATTTTCGGTTTTGCTCAAGACATTATCGGCAAACCGGCTCTTGAGGTGGCATCGCTTGTTGTAGATGGACAGGATGACGCTCAAAGAGGCGTAGGAATGGCTGTCATAACTGCTGCAACCCGCCGATTGGAGTTGCCTGATGAACCAAAGTCCCAGACCCCATTCGGTCTGAGCGTGCGACCAGGGGATACGGTCGGAATGATTGGCTATATTCCACCAGTTGTAAAAAACTTGGAAAAACTGGCTGACCGGGTCTTAATTTTTGACCAGGGGCTCAGTCTCAATGGCGGCGAGGGTTCCACCCAGGTTTGTTCAATGGAACAACAAAGTGGGCTGCTGCCTGACTGCGATTTGATGATCATCACTGGAACCACGCTCATCAATGGAACAATTGACCAACTGCTCAGCTGGTGTTCCAGGGCTCGCGAAATCGTTATGGTAGGGTCGTCCACGCCAATGATCGCTGAGGCATTTACTGGCACCGGCGTGACGGCTTTGGCAGGCTCCTGGTGGGACGCGGCTTATAAACAGGAGATGTTTAAACGTCTTTCTCTCTCTTGCGGCATCAGCCACCTCAAGGAGATGATGATTAAAAAACTTGTCCCGGTAACAAATTAACATGAGTCACATCCAAGAATACAAAAAGGCTT
Source organism: Anaerolineaceae bacterium (assembly GCA_038562515.1). Lineage (GTDB taxonomy): Bacteria > Chloroflexota > Anaerolineae > Anaerolineales > Anaerolineaceae > Mesolinea. The sequence goes on along the minus strand of JBCFBG010000015.1, from coordinate 11,749 downwards.
CCTCATACTGGAATTATCCGGAAGTGCCCTATGGGCAAGCCCTACGAGAGATGATCTGCCCTGATGACGTAGTTGCGGATATCGGTTGCGGTATTGGCGTGGTCAGTCAATTCATGGCGCCGCTCTGCAAACAGGTGCTGGCAATCGATAAGAACGAAGAAGTGCTCCAATCGTTGCGGGAAGACTTGAAGTTAAAGGCGATCGATAATGTAAAGCCAATCCACGCGAATTGGCCAGATGTCCCCACGGAGGATTGGGATGTTGCCATTGCGATCTACCATTACCATTTTGGGTTTACATCTCTTGAAATTGAGACACTGCTTCGAAAAACCCGCAGGGGTGGTCTGATCGTTACACAGGGCACAAAAGAGCGGGAAAGTTTCCATCAAAAGATAAGCCAGGAGCTAGGGCTTCAGGACCGTCACAGCGGATGCGTTGGCAGCTGTTACGTCCGTGGAAGGCTGGAACAAGCAGGTTTTCAAGTTACTTGCGAAGAAATTTTTCATGATTTTGGTCAACCTGTGGATAGCAAAGAAGAAGCGGTTGCCTTTTTGCGCAATCAACTCCGACTTGGCGAAGAATTTGAAGAAAAGTTAAATGAAATTGCCCTTAATTTTGTTGAGAACATCGATGGACAGATGGTTTATCCAATAAAGCGATTTAATTGTTTACTTCGCTTTTCAGTTCCAACTGCTTTGTGATGTTTGGGAAGAACTTATACTACTCCTGTATAATTTCTTTCCGATTCTCTCAATCATTATTCTTAAAAAGGTGGGACGAGACCGAAATCGTCCAAGATGGACTACATTATGGAAATTCGCGAACTTGATCAGAGTTGGAAAGGGAAAAACTTCCTTTTTCGATACACGACCAACCATCATTACCGAGTCAGCATTTCCCACACCCCCGGACAAATACACATTCAATTACAACGAGAGACTCTCTCTGAGCCAATTGTCAAGAGCTTTGAAAGCAGCCTATATTCACACTGGCTGGTCAACCCAAAGGTTTTTGGTGCTTTTGAAGGGGACGAATTGTTCGGTTTTATTGAATTGTCAGAGGAAGACTGGAACAATCGTCTGCGGATCGCCAACATTTGGGTGAATGAAAACCATCGTTATCAAGGCGTTGGCAAAGTTCTGATCAACAGAGCGATTGAAACGGGCAAAGCTGGTGGTCAGCGCGCCCTGGTTTTGGAAACGCAAAGTTGTAACGACCCGGCTATCCGTTTTTATCAATCGTGTGGGTTTGAACTGATCGGTTTGGATACCACACACTACAACAATGACGACATCCAGCGAGAAGAAGTGCGTTTGGAATTTGGTATGTCGATGTAAGGGTGGTTCTTGCGTTAGCCACCTCGAGAGTCTCTTTTTGCTCTATCTTTGTGAGCTGCTCTGCGGCGGGAGATAGGGCTTGATCACACCAATGCCCAGTTTTTCAAATAGAAGCGGGCTGCCCCAGGCGATCCAAAGCCCAATCAAGGTGTAACGAAGGTACCGCAAAATCATACTGAGCAGGCTTGCGTCATCAGGGAAAAGCGCGCCAAGGCCGGCATACAAAGCCACCACCCCAATCAAGCCAACAAAATAGCGCGCCACTTTTTGCCAGTCGCCTTGGTTACTTTGCAAAACTCCCTTCTGATGCACCAAAATCGCAAATCCACCCAACGTGCCCAGCCATAAACCAGCAATGGTCAAGCTGAACTCCAGGTTCATCGGATCGATTGGACCTGCTCTTTCGATCCAATCAGCGGGAGGTTGCCAGGCAGGGGAAAGCGCTTGGATTAGAACTGGAAGGAAGACCATCAGACTCGAAGAAAGCAGCACCATTGCTAACTGCACATTCAGCGGCATCTTGGACAAGTTTTTACTCAATGAGTTTAGATTTCGCGCAAAAAGCCAGATAAGCAGCAATCCCACCAACCATCCGAGCAGAATATCGCTGATAAAATGAGCGCCCAATATAACCCTTGAGAATCCGATCAGGAAAACCAGGATTCCCATCAGCCACTTCACCCAGGTTCGACCGCTCTCATGAGCAGTCCAGCCCCAAATTGATGCAGAGTTCATCGCGTGCCCGGAAGGTAACCCGAAGGAATTGTGTTCTGCCCCAGGAATGATCTTGTCGCTGATCCAGAAAGGTCGTGGGCTCTTAAAGACCATTTTCAGGAAGCCATTACTGAAACCAGAGAGCATTAACATTACCCCGATCCGCAAGCCAATCAAGGCGTCAACGCACCAGTAGATAAGAGGCATAAAAAGCATATAAAAAGTCTGATCGCCCAAAAAGGTGATAGCAATCCAGACAGGCTGCAGGTTTTTTGCGAAGCCTTGCAACGTTTCAATGATCAGCAGTTCAAATTGATGCATAAGATAAATTCTCCAGACCCAATGGTAAGGCAGCTTAGAGCCTAATTATAAGTTGCTGATCGATTTCTATCGTCATTTCGTGTACGCCAATATCTACATTCAAAATCGGCAGGCTGCGCAATGACACAACCCTGCGCTTATCTTCTTTTGGACAAGGTGTCTTTTGTTATAATAACCTCAACACGACAATTTGGCACATCAATCCAGGAGGCTCACCCAATGTCTGGTCCCAGAGAAATCCATGCCCCAATAGGAACGCAACTAACCTGCAAAAATTGGCTCATCGAAGCTGCATTCCGCATGATCCAAAACAATCTTGACCCCGCAGTCGCTGAAGACCCCGACCACCTGGTGGTTTATGGTGGGCGCGGTCAGGCTGCCCGTTCGTGGGAGGCTTTCGATGCTATCCTGGCTTCTTTGAAGAACCTCAATGAGGATGAAACACTCTTGGTGCAATCAGGTAAGCCTGTTGGTATTTTCCGTACCCACCCGGACGCGCCCAGAGTGCTGATTGCGAACTCCAACCTTGTGCCCCATTGGGCAACCCAATCTCATTTCGATGAACTGGCAGCCAAAGGCTTGATCATGTATGGTCAAATGACCGCAGGCTCATGGATCTACATTGGCGCTCAAGGAATACTTCAGGGAACCTACGAAACCCTGGGCTCGCTTGCTCAACAGCAAGGCTGGTCTTCTTTGAAAGGTAAGTTTGTGTTAACTGCTGGGCTGGGAGGGATGGGCGGCGCCCAACCTATGGCGATCACCATGAATGAAGGCGTGGGTTTAATTGTCGAAGTCGACCCGGACCGTGCTCAGAAACGGCTCGAGATCGGCTATGTGGATGTTGTCACCGACAATCTCGAAGATGCCATGACCCAGGTGGAAGAAGCCCTTGAAAAGCAAGTCCCAAAATCGATCGGTCTGATTGGCAATGCCGCCGACGTTCATTGCGAACTGCTTGCGCGCGGTGTAATCCCCGATGTGGTCACCGACCAAACCTCCGCTCACGACCCGCTTTCTTACGTACCCAGTGGCATGAGCCTGACTGCAGCATACCAGCTGCGTAAGGATGACCCCGAAAAATACGTCGAGCTCTCACTCAAGACTATGGCAAAACACGTTGAAGCCATGCTCGGTTTCCAACAAAAAGGAGCGATTACTTTCGACTACGGCAACAATATCCGCCAGCGTGCTTACGACCAGGGTGTGAACAACGCTTTCGACTTTCCCGGTTTTGTACCAGCATACATCCGACCGCTCTTCTGCGAAGGCAAAGGACCTTTCCGGTGGGTGGCGCTTTCTGGTGACCCGGAAGACATCTACAGAACCGATGAAAAACTTATCGAGCTTTTCCCCAACGATGTCCACCTGCATCGATGGTTGAAAATGGCGAAAGAACAGGTACCTTTCCAGGGGCTGCCCTCGCGCATTTGCTGGCTTGGCTATGGCGAACGCGACAAGGCTGGTCTGGCATTCAACCAGATGGTTGCCGATGGCATTCTAAAAGCTCCGATCGTGATTGGGCGTGACCACTTGGATGCCGGCTCGGTTGCTTCCCCCAATCGCGAGACTGAATCGATGCTGGATGGCACGGACGCGGTCAGCGATTGGCCGATTCTGAATGCTTTGCTCAACACTGCCAACGGCGCTACTTGGGTAAGTTTTCACCATGGTGGCGGCGTCGGTATAGGCTTCAGCCAACATGCTGGTCAGGTGATCGTCGCCGACGGTACCCCAGAAGCTGCCAAACGCCTTCAACGTGTTCTCCTGGGCGACCCCGGAATGGGCGTGATCAGACATGTTGACGCCGGTTACCCGGAAGCGATTCAATTTGCCAAAGAGCATGGGGTTAATATCCCGATGATGCCCGAGGGATAAAGGATGAAATCCAGGCGGATCTTCTTTTTCGCACTTGCGATCATCCTTGGAATTGGTGCCGGGTTGGCGTTTGGTTGGTTGGTAATGCCGCCCAAAGCTCCCAGTAACGCACCCATGGAACGCTTGCGGGTGGATTACGAGACGGACCTGGTTCTCATGACGGCGGAGTTTTTCCAGGGCGAACCTGACACCCTGCTAGCTTTGGACCAATTGGCTAAAATCAGCCCGGTAGACCCCCTTACCCTGGTCGGCAATAGCCTCTCATACGCGAGCCAGATCGGTTACCCACAAACCGACCTGCAACTTATCGAACACCTTCTCACCAACATCGACCCGGCGCTTTACCAGGAATGGCTGCAGAAGCAAGGAACGAACTGATGGAACAACGGACGAATGAGAGCCATTGGTATCTGTTGACTGGCCTGCTGCTTGGTTTGGCAATTGGGCTGGTGATCGCCCTATTGATAGCACCAGTGGAGAACGTAGATGCGCTGCCAAGCGAATTGAGTCTGCAAGGCAAAGATGACTATCGGACGATGATCGCGTTGGCTTATTCCGGTAACCAAGACCTCGAAAGAGCGCTAAGCAGGTTGGAATTGCTCGAGGAGCAAACCACGGTCGACCTGATGGTTGCCCAGGCGCAAAACGTGCTGGCAGAAGGTGGTTCTGAAAGCATTGCTCGTGCCCTGGCAGAACTCGCCACGCGCTTGAGCCAGTATTTACCCACCTCACCGTAACAACATACATTTCCATGAATATTGGGGTCAGGCATGCCTCACCCTAACACAACGAAAAAGAGCGGCTATCACCGCTCTTTTTCGTGTTTATGAAAACTAATAGACCAAAAGCCCAATTTAGTAGGCTTCAAATCTATACCATGCTTAATTTGGTTTTGGTGGCGGAATGGGCAGATCAGATTTAGGAGTGCCCTGCCATTTATCGCCTTCATCAATCAGCATGATCGGAATTTCTTCCCATACCGGGTATTTGCGGTCACAGGTCTTGCAGATCAGCCAACTTTCCTGGTAGAACTCCAGATCGCCGGCTTTTTCTTTAACGCAAACCGGACAGCGCAACAAATCTAACAATTCTTGATGAATCACAGGTCTCTCCAATTCTTATTGTTTGTTTCGTGTAACAATACCTGAATTTTACCATAGCGTTTCACTGCTATCAGGGTATGTCGGTTCCAGGACCATACGTATAGCCGGCAGGCCAGGCAACATAAGTTGTCCGGATTGTGTCTTGAAGGGTAATTTCGCCATTGACTTTCACTGTTCGATACACTTCAACAGATGCCCCATTTACAGCCCAGTCAACTTGTTGTATCGTACCGGAGGGCAGGTCTGGGTCTTCGCGATAAATTGGATCGGGAGGCGTGACTACGTCGGTAATGCCAGTAGTCCACCAATCGACTTCGCGCCCAACGCTGGTGGAATAAAACTTCCAGGTCAGCGAAGTATCAGTCGGATAGGTTTCCATCAGCAGCCAGTAAGGCGTATCATTGCGAAACTTAAAATCGACCAGCGGTACGTAAACTGTTGCATCAAGACCAGCCAGGTTGTTGTCGACCCAACCATTGGATTGTTGCTCATAATAGCCAACACGATAAGCATGTGGATGACGCTCCACAATCGGGAAGCCGCCATAAAAAGCGTTTCGGAAAACAGTGGTGCTCACCTGGCAGATCCCTCCGCCAATACCATCGACGGTTTGGTCACCAACAATAATGGGCGCTTCAGCATAGCCATTGTCTAGGCTGATATCCGTCAGGTATTCAGCCATGGAGAAGACCTCTCCTGGTGCAACCATCGCTCCATGAAAGCTTGCAGCAGCAGCGCGAATGTTCTGAATTCGGGCGGCTGCGGAACCATAGTAGTAAGACGTGGTCTCGGCAACCAGTTCTGTGATTCCCAATTCAGCTGCTGTACTGCTATCTTTTACTGCCGGGTCAACAGTCTGCATAATCAGGCTAGCCTGATGCTCGCCGTTCTGCAATTTTTCAAGAACGCTATCGGCACTCTTTTCAATGTCCACCGATGTGCCAACTACAGCACTGGCAAGCACCTCCAGCTGGTGGGTATCATCGTTGAACATCATCCTGGCATTGACTGGGTCCGTCTGAAGACCGGGTGCAATGCTGGTGATGTAAGCGACCAGGGCTGGTCGGTGGACTGTCAGTGCATAAGCGCGGTTTCCCTCGATTTCTTTTTGCTCAATCGTTAGCAGACTTGCCAGGGCTTCTGGTTCAATTGTCCACGAATCCTGACCAGCGGCAGGGTCTGCCGGGTTGATTGTGAATGCCTGGCTCAAAATATTTTCGGCCAATCGAGCGGTATCCTCCACATTGACGCTGACAGGAGTCCGTTCAGTGATTACCATAGGGACATTTCCGCTTTGTTGTAAAAGCAAAAAAGGTTCGATATTCCTCAAGGTTGCCAATACATCCACTGTTCTGCCAGCTTGCCCAGTGATCACTTTCACTGCGGTACTGTCCAGGCTAATGCTTGGTTCAACAAGGGCGATATCGGTCTTTGCTGCCAGCCCCTGAATTACTGTGTAGGCCTTTGCCTGGTCGTATACGATGCCCGGAGTGATATTGATGCCTTCACTTCTCGCCCTCAATTGCTCACCTAGGTTGACCAGGGTTCCTTTTTCGCGCCCGATAGCAAAAGCATCGTTGGCTACTTCAATCGCGTTGTAGGAAAACCCCAGATCTTCGGGGGTATACACCCAATTATCCTGACCGTTGCTAAAGTGGAGTTGCCCAAAGCGTCCATAGGTCAGGTTTGCGTTGAGGTTCACCACAGCCTGTCCAAGAGTTAAGCCAGAAAGGTCCACTCCAGTCACAGAAACACCCGGATAGATCTTATTGGAATAGTCGCGTTCATACTTTCCGATAAAACCAGCCAGGATCAGTGCAGTGAGCAGTAACCCAATACCAATAATGAACACTATCTGTCGTTGAACTGGATAGGCTTGCTTTCTTTTTTCCAACCCTACTGGGGTTGTATCTTCATTCTCATTTATTGTCATATTCTTGCCCTACATAAAACCACCTGAACAAAACAAGCGATTGTCGTGCTTTAGTTTACTATATCCTCAAAAAATGGTCTTTTTAAGGTAAAAGGTATCAGTTTGACATAGTTAACGACGAATTGAAGATACATAGGTTCCAAAAAAATGCGACCGGATGGTTCAAATCTCACCTCTTTATGTTTATCAACAACCACGTCGGAACGCATTTGACCTTTGGTCTCCGATGTCTCGAGGTGGCGCGGGATCTCTCCTTACAGCCCAAGCCTATCGAAATCTCCAATTATTTGTCTGCTTCAACAACGGCATAATTACGAATCAGCTATAATGTAGAAAGTTCAGTAATTGACTGTACATTATGAAAAATCCGAAAACAATTTTTCAATTTCTTTCACTAATCTGCCTGATGGGCGGGTTCTTGCTTGTTGCGTTGCCCCAGGTGAACGCTGAACCTTTGGCTCAAGCCGAAAACCCACCCGCTGTCGCCACAATTGCGCCGACGCTCAACCAGAATCTTTATTCTCAAACTGCAACACCTGGTCTGGACGGAGAAGTCCTCCATACAGTTTTACCTGACCAGTTTCTTTACCATATCGTCCAGCTATATGGGATTAGTTTGCAAGAACTGCTCAGCCTCAACAACCTCACGGAAGATTCTCCAATCTACCCCGGCGACCAACTTATCATCGTCAAAGGCGGTGAAATGGACCTGGGTCAGGGCACGCTCACCCCGGAGTTGATCCTTTCCGAATCCACACTGGCTCCCAGCCCTACCCCCGAACTGGCTCTCATGAAAGCCCCCGAAGAAAGCCCGGAACCAACCCCAACTTTAGAGTCAGGCTTTTTCCAAAGAGTGTTCTCATCCAATGCCCGCTTTCTGGCAGTGGGGGTGATGGCATTAGTTCTGTTTGGGGTCGTACTTCTAATTATTAGCTCCAGAAGAATTCAATAGACGTTCAGGTTTCACTGTGATCCTTTGACGATCGTGCGGATCGCTTGCGTGCTATAATTTTGCTTTGAAGGTTCAAAACATGAAATTTTTAATCACAGGTGGAGCAGGATTCATTGGCGTTGCGCTGAGCAACCGGCTGGCAAGCCAGGGACACCAGGTGCTGGCTCTGGATGACTGCTCTGCCGGAGATCCTTCCCAATTATCCCGGGATGTTCGATTCACTAAAGGTAACATCTCCGATAAAACAATGCTCTGGACGCTTTTGCAGGATGTGGATTGTGTCTTTCATCTGGCAGCCAGGGTCTCTGTACCAGAGTCAACGCTTTTTCCAAGCGGCTACAACCATGTGAATGTCAGCGGCACTGTTACCCTGATGGAAGCTATTCGGGATACACGTGCAAAGCGTGTAATATTAGCCTCCTCAGGCGCGATTTATGGCGACCAGACTCAAATCCCCTATAAAGAATCCTACGAGGTCAAACCTCGTTCACCTTACGCTGTATCAAAACTCGCTGCCGAACATTACGTCCGCACCATTGGTCTGCAAGCTGGTGTGGAAGCGGTTTGTTTGCGCATTTTTAATGCTTATGGTCCTGGTCAGCGTATTCCGCCTTCTCATCCCCCAATTATTCCCAGTTTTCTAAGAAACGCGCTTTCCAACAGTTCGGTCGTGATCCATGGGGACGGCAAACAAACCCGCGATTATATTTATATTGATGATCTCGTCAACGCAATGGTTACCTCCGCCACAGCTGTGGGAGTCGACCAGGAAGTGATCAACATCGGGAGTGGTGTCGAAACCAGCGTTCTTGAGTTGGTGCGCCTTGTTCGCCTGGTGACGGGCAAGAAACCGGAAGAAATTTTCAACCCTCATAAGGCTGGAGGGGCAGACCGAATGTGTGCTGACATCAGCAAAGCCAGTGAAAAACTCAATTTTCTGCCGATGGTGCCCCTGGAAACCGGTCTACGCCTGACCATGGAAAAGTTACAAAACACAAAAACAGTACTTGGGTAAATGTTGAGAGCTGACTTTTTTGAACGCCCCGCACCACTGCTTGCGCCTGATTTGATTGGCAAGGCATTGATACGCCGCCAAAATGGTAATCTGTTGGTTGGAATCATCACAGAAACGGAAGCTTACCAGGGGCAGGAAGACCTTGCCTGCCATGCCCGCATTGGCATTACAAAACGTAACCAGGTAATGTATGGTGAGGCTGGCAGAGCCTATATTTATTTCACCTATGGTATGCACTGGTTGCTTAATATTGTCGCAGACCAGGTAAATAACCCTGCGGCGGTGCTGATCCGTGCAGTATTTCCGTTGGCAGGAGCAGAAACGATGGCTCTCAGGCGACCTCACCTGGCACATAGCAGCCAATGGCTCAACGGTCCAGCCAAGCTGACCCAGGCGTTTGGTATCGATGGTAGTTTGAACGGTCATGACGTACGTGAAAACGGGAGCGGGTTGTACCTAACAGAAGCCCTCGACGTACCAAAAGACAAGATACAATCCAGCCCCCGGATTGGGCTTGGAACCACTCCTGAACCCTGGCTTTCAGTGCCCTGGCGCTGGGAACTTGGTTGGCAAGACGTAAAAGACCTGATAACTGAGCAAAAAAAGGAAGTATTCAATGCTGTTTTCTAAGAAAAAAGACACTCCGACATTCATCCCTGATACCACTAAAAGCCAGGTTACTTCTGTGATCGGACCTGGCATCAACTGGCTGGGCGACCTGCGTGGAAGCGGTGGCATTCGTATTGAAGGCACCATAACAGGTGAGATCGCCATCTCTGGGTTGGTTGTGGTGGGAGAATCGGGTAAAGTGGAATGCGAGCAGCTCAAAGCGGATACGGTGATCATTGCCGGCACAGTCAAGGGCAACATCACCTGTCAGAAACTTGAGATTCGCTCGAGTGGGAAAGTGTGGGGTGATGTGGTGACTTCTTCATTCAGCAGTGAAGATGGAGCCTTTTTCAGGGGGCAGATGCGTATGGAAGAACAGGTCGAACCTGTTGAGCCCCCAACCGAAGAAATCTTCGATGAAGAAGGTCAGGTGAGTGAAGTTGAGCCGGTTGTTAACGGCGATTGAGCCTCTCACGAACCTTGGTCTCGCTGACTCCGGAAGGTGGTCTGTCGATCAAGCGTCGACTAATTCAGCCTCGTAAGTGATCTCCAGCCCTGCCAGGGCAACAGAAACTGGACAACCTTCTTTACTTGCCTTGGCAATTGATTGAAACTCCTCATCCGAAATTCCTGGTATGACTGCCTTGAGCACAAGGTGGCTTCTGACAATTCGGGACTTGCCCTCAATATGCCTTAATGCAATGTGGGCTGTGGCTTCAATCTTCTCGGCTGTGTATCCAGCCCGCTCGAGCCCCGAACTCACTGACATCGCATAGCATCCAGCGTGGGCTGCCCCTAATAATTCTTCCGGGTTGGTGCCGGTACCTTCTTCAAAGCGAGACGAATAACTAAACTGACCTTCATAATCTGCAAAGCGCATTACGCCTTTACCGTGTGTTTTATCTCCTTGCCAAATTGCGGTTGCTTTTCTGTCTGCCATATCTATTCCTTTTCCGATTCGTTGATGAAATCATACCAAAACAAAATGAGGCATTCAAAATCATTGTAAAGTCATTCGAATCAAAATAAGCTTTTGATTCGTTAAGTTAATGAAAAAAGCCGGCAGTTGACTACCGGCTTGATTGCATTACAAAGTCAAAGAACTAAATCCAGCCTCGCAGCTTCATGGCTTTGACGACTTTGTCAATCGCGACCATGTAGGCAGCATCGCGAGTGAAGACGTTTCTGTTCAGGGACATCTGCAGAACTGAACTGAAAGCACTGGTCATCTTCTGATCCAAACGATCGCGCACTTCGTCGACATTCCAATAGAAGTTCTGATCATTTTGTACGGCTTCAAAATAAGAAACGGTTACACCACCAGCATTGCAGAGGAAATCGGGGATAACAAAAACACCTCTCTCGATCAAAACCTTGTCAGCTTCCGGAGTGGTAGGCCCATTGGCGGCTTCTGCCAAAATCTTAACCTGCGTGCTGATTGAATGTACAGTATCGGCAGTGATCTGACCTTCAAGGGCAGCCGGGATGAGTACATCCACGTCCTTACTGATCCAGGCATTGCCATCTTCAATCAGGTAGCCTGCGTCGCGGGCTTTGTCTTTATCGATTGTGCCATATTGGTCGGTGATGGTCTTCAAAAAGACTGGATCAATTCCGTCTTCTTTTGTGAAAGTGTAAGATTTTCGGTCAGATCTGTCCCAACAAGAAACACAGATAACCTTGCCACCCAGGAATTTACCAAATCCGATCGAGGCATATTGCGCCACGTTGCCAAAACCCTGAATTGAGGCTGTGGTCGTGGTGGGGTCGATGCCCAGGTGTTTCATTGCTTCGCGAATCGTGAAGATAACGCCAAAACCGGTCGCTTCAGTGCGACCTTCTGAACCACCACCGCCCAACGGCTTGCCAGTGATTACACCAGGGGTG
>JBCFBG010000014.1:33089-41155 GCA_038562515.1 Anaerolineaceae bacterium | reverse complement strand
GTAGGGAGGGGGTCATGATGCTGGGAGCGAAGCGAGCAGTACTTGTCTCCCTCCGCCAATGTTGCCCATTTACCAACGCAGCGGCTGGAGCAGAGCCCCAGCCGTACGGAGGGGGTGGTAAAAAGTATCAATCGTACGGAATGTTTCCCACTCACCTACACTTTTATTTTCAACCGCGATTGCCGGATTGGACGCCTTCAAAATATCGAAAGCCCATCGCAACATGGCGTCCAATCTCGGCCTACGAAAAGATGGAACTACCATCCTGACTGTCTCCCTTTCAAAATCGACATTGCTTAGCCGCCGCGCTCCTCAAAATGACGAATAAATAACTTTGCGGCAATATCCTTTATAATATCAACCTGTAAAAGAGCCATGCTCTCTTCCTATTAATAACGTGCAAATATTTCACGTTTGGGCAAGGCGGAGCGCGTAGAATTAGTTCTCTTGAAAATTTAACGCTACAAAGGAGCGATTTATGAACGAAATGTTTTGTTACCAGTGCCAGGAAGCCATGCGCAACACCGGCTGCAACACCCCGAAAGGCATGTGCGGCAAGCCCGCTGATGTCGCCAACCTGCAAGACCTGCTGATTTACTTGCTCAAAGGCATCTCATTCTGGGGTACACGCGGTCGCGGCATGGGCGTTCAAGACGACGAGACTGATCTTTTCGTCGCCCAGGCACTCTTTTCCACCATCACCAACGCCAATTTTGACGCTGATCGCTTTGTCGAACTGATCAAAAAGGCAATCCAATTGCGTGATAGCATGCGCACTCGCGCCCAGGGGCGCTGTAACGAGCTGCATAACTCCAACTGCAATGGCAGCGGTCCCGATTGGGCTGGCTGGCATCCCGAGAATTATGAAGTCGAAACACTGCTCACCAAAGCCCGAACGATTGGCATCATGGACGACCCAACCCTCGACCCGGATGTGCGCTCTCTGCGCGAACTGGTCATCTATGGTCTCAAGGGTATGGCTGCATATGCCGACCATGCCTACCTGGTGGGTGGGCGTGACGAAAGTGTTCTGGCTTTCATGCAGGAAGCACTGGAAGCTACCACCAACAACGATCTGGGCGTCAACGAACTGGTGGCCATGGTCCTCAAGACCGGCGAGTTTGGTGTCAAAGCTATGGCGCTGCTGGATTCATCCAACACCTCCCGTTACGGCAACCCCGAACCAACCCAGGTCAACCTGGGCGTGGTGCCCGGACCTGGCATTTTGGTAAGTGGGCATGACCTGGTGGACCTGGAAGAGCTGCTGCTGCAAAGCGAAGGCACTGGCGTCAACATCTACACTCACGGCGAAATGCTGCCCACCAACGCCTATCCAGGATTAAAGAAATTCAAGCACCTGGTCGGCAACTACGGCGGCTCCTGGTGGAAACAGGACAAAGAATTTGCCTCGTTCAATGGTCCAATTCTGATGACCACTAATTGCATCGTGCCAGTCAAGGATTCTTACAAAGACCGCATTTTCACCACCGGCATGACTGGTTATCCGGGAGTGCCTCATATCGCCGACCGTCAGCCAGGTGGGCATAAAGACTTCTCCGGGATCATCGCTCTTGCCAAAACCCTGCCTGAACCACAGGAACTGGAAAGCGGCACGATCCCGATCGGTTTTGCTCACAACACTGTTTTAAGCGTAGCTGACAAGGTGATTGAAGCCGTCAAATCCGGAGCAATCTCGCGCTTCGTGGTGATGGGTGGCTGTGATGGCCGCCAAAAGAACCGCCAGTACTTCACCGATGTTGCGCTGGCATTGCCGCAGGACGCCATTATCCTCACCGCTGGCTGTGCAAAGTATCGCTATAACAAGCTCGGTTTGGGTGAAATTGGCGGCATACCGCGCGTTTTGGATGCCGGGCAATGCAACGACAGCTATTCGCTGATCGTGATCGCCCAGGCGCTGGCAGGAGCGTTCAACTGCACCGTCAACGACCTGCCGCTGTCCTTTGACATCGCCTGGTACGAACAGAAGGCTGTCATCGTGCTGTTGGCGCTGCTTTCGTTAGGCGTAAAGAAAATCAGGCTTGGACCCACGTTGCCGGCTTTCCTTTCGCCGAATGTCGTTAAGGTGATCGTGGAAGCCTTTGACCTGAAACCGATTGATACCGTCGAAGCCGACGTCGCCGCCATGATGGTTGGGGCATAACACAGTAAATAAAACTACGGCAAAGGGTGGTTGTTATTCAACCACCCTTTTTTATTACCGATTTTTCTTTGATTGCGCTTGGACTTGAGCAGGGAAGGGGGGTATTAAGAAGGAAAGTTTCAGAAAATTATTACTTATGAGAATATCACTTCTCGATAGTTATAAGAGGGGTATTTCGTAGATTTAGCTAACATGGCGGCTGGAGTCGAGCTCCAACCGTACGGAGGGGGCTTGCTCACTCCGAAAGCGCTCTAAATTAACAAATCGAGCGGTGGACACGAGGCCCAGCCGTACCGAGAAAAGATGATTCTGGGAGCAATCCTAGCAATAATTGTTTTGTTCAGAGATTTTCTATGTACGGAACGAGCGGTGCCCGTTCCGTAAAATAGTAGGTCAGGTTGCGCTTTTCAACCTGACCTGCACTATTACACTGCGCAACCAGACCGATGAATTCTACAATTTCCCTTTGTACTCATCTAATTATTAATCGCCGCAAAATACTCTCTCGCTGCCTTCTCCAAATTTTCAGCGGCGTGGGCAAGCGCTTCTTCCAAACTCTGCCCGGCGGGGGTTGCCTGCACCAGATCACTAACCCCCAGCTCAACCATTTTCTGCGCGCCTTCCCCCAGCGCTCCCGAAATGACGGCTACGCGCACACCAGCAGCCCGTGAACGCCTGGTTACTGCTGAAATTGCCTTTCCCATGGCACTCTGAGCGTCTGTACGCCCTTCTCCCGTGATTACCAGGTCAGTTCCGACCAATTTTTTATCAAATTTCAACAAATCGAGCACAAAATCGATCCCACTGCGGATCTCAGCGCCCATAAACGCCACAAATGGTAACGCGAACCCTCCCGCGGCTCCCATTCCAGGTGTATCTCTCAAATCCAGACTGCTCTCACGCTCCACCAGTGTTGCCAGTTTTCCCAAGCCATGGTCGAGTTGCAAAACCTGCTCAGTCGTGGCTCCTTTTTGCGGTCCAAATACCGCGGCAGCACCATTGGGACCGCAGAGCGGATTATTAACGTCCGTCAGGAACACTATTTTTCCGTTAAAATTCTTTTCATACAATCCGCGAAGGTCAACTGCCACAATTCTCTGTAGTTCCCCTCCACTGGTAACCACCCCACCCTCTTCATTTAAGAAGCGAATTCCCAGCGCGCTGGCAGCCCCAACACCGCCATCGACGGTTGCACTACCGCCCAAGCCGATGTAAATCGGATCTGCCCCAATCTCGATAGCATCCAGAATCAGCTCCCCCACCCCAACCGTGCTGGTTAGCATAGGGTCGAGTTCGTTTTTCTGCAGGAACGGCAAACCGGCTGCGGCTGCCATTTCGATGATTGCCGCGCCGCTGTCAAGCCGGGTATATGCCGCCCCTATCGGTCTGCCAAGCGGGTCATGCACTGGAATTGTCCGCAATTGCCCTTGAAGGGTTTGGAGGATGACCTGCACCAGCCCTTCTCCCCCATCGGCAATGGGCAGCTCAAGCACCTCAGCCCATGGGAAGCGCTGCCTGGCTTGCGTAGCAATGATTTGGCAGGCTTTTGGCGCGGAGAGTGAACCCTTGAACGAGTCAGTTGCGACAAGGATTTTATTCATGATGAAATAAGTTTATCAGAATAGCTTATAGCCGGTACCCGTCCACTTCGTGGCGAGCACCGGTAGCTGATAGGAAAAGAAATTGAAAAAGACTTGACAGACCCAATAACAAAATATAATCGATTCTATGAGCTATGAGCTATGAGCTATGAGCTATGAGCTATGAGCTATTAGCTATCAACTTCTTTTCCTATCAGCTTACCGTTATAACTCGCAGCCTTCAACTACCAACGGCAGCAAGTATCCATCGGTCATTTGCATAACCTCGTCAACCGTCTGGGTGATGCTCATATCATGCGTGACCACGATGACGGTGTAGTTGTCTTTATGAGCCAAATCTTTCAGCAATTGAACAATTTTTTCCCCATTAGCGATGTCAAGGTTGCCGGTGGGCTCATCCGCCAAAATCACCTTCGCACCAGAAGCCAACGCGCGCGCAATAGCAACGCGCTGTTTTTCACCACCCGAGATCATATTCGGGAAACGTTTATAAACCGAGTCGGGCAGGTTGACGTGCCCAATATATTCCTTGGCAATCAATGCCGCTTCCTTGGGTCTCTTTCCAAGCAATTCCAATGGAAAACAGACATTCTCAAGGCAGGTCATCAGTGGAAAAAGGTTAAAGCTCTGGTAAACCACTGCCACATTTTCGCGGCGGTACTTATCCAAATCCACGCTATCGGTGGCAATGCCCCTGTAAATCACTTGACCATCCGTCGGTATCGCCAGCCCAGCCATCAACGAAAGCAGGGTGGATTTGCCCGAACCGGATTTGCCGATAATGGCATACATTTTGCCTTCATAAAACTCGGCGCTGACCTCTTTGACCGCGTCGACCGCATTGTATTTGTTCCGATACTGGTAACAGACGTTGTCAAGTTTGAGGATGGGTTCTGAGAGAATGTTATGTTCCATAATACTTCTATTCCTTGGTAAACAAAATATCCAGCACTTTGGAGCGTCCCATCAAGCCTATGGCAACGATGATTCCCAAAATGTAGACAGCTAAAAACAAGAGTTGATTAAGCTGCACTGCCGGCAGCCATTCTGGTCTCGCCAGCAAAACCAGTCCGATTGGCATAATCCCGATCAGCAGCAAGAAGAACTGCTCGAGGAAGAACGCCAGGTAGACCTGGACCTTCTTCGCTCCCAGGCTGCGCATCACGGCAAATTCTGGCAAACGGTTGCGCGTGAGCAAGTAGGACAAGATAAAGGCGATCACGCCCGAAAGCAACAGCATAATCGGGATGATGAAATTGAGGAAAGAAAGATGCTGCTGGATCGAGAGCAAGCCATCTGCCAGGGCTTTGTCTTCAATGACGACTGCCAGGCGGTTTCTGCGGATAATGCCAACCTGGCTGAAACCGTTTTCTTCCAGGTAATCGCGCAGGGCATCCAAATTGTGTGGGTCTTTGGGAATGATGGTGGCAGAATCGACCGCCTCCGCCAGGTATTCGTTGGGCAGACCGGCAATCAAGGGGGATTCCGGGTCTTCATGATCTTCAAGCAGCAAGATCCCCAGATCGGTGCCCATTTTGATATCCAATAGTAAGTTCCACGGGACGTAAAAAACCGGCGAGCGGCTGCCCTGGAAGTAACTGCCGACCACTTTGAAGTCAAATGGCTCCGCCAGCACCCCAAAGTTTTCATCGGGTTCATATACTCCCAGCCGAATAACATCACCAGGCATCAGCCCCTGTTCGCCCATAAAGCGATCGGGCAGCACGACGATGTATTCCGGCTTGAGAAAATCGTCATCCGAATATCCTTCCAGCCATTCCACCTGTGACTCGCGGAACTTGACGGCTTCGCTGGTTCTCACCACGCTGTCGGTCAGTGCCAAAACTGGCATCCGCTTGATCTGCTGAGCCAGCCAGTTGAAGCCCACCTGTTCTGCAAGAGAAGACTCCTGCCGGTCAATTTGGGGTCTTTCGGGCAGGTCAGGCGTACCTGGTCTGCCATCCGCGCCAGCCACCAGCCCTATATACTCATAATGCATATAGCGGGTGAGCAAAAACTCCTGGATGACCGGGTTGTCGGCTTCAATTTCTTCCCGTGCTGACCGTACCTGTTCTCCGGTGGCAGGATATTGGAACATCCTGCTTGTCTGTCTGCCGTTCCATTCCTTGTCTAGCATGTGGAAAACATCACTCTGAAGCTGAATGGGGAATTGCCTGTGCCTGCCTAAGGCCGTCGTCAGGTATGCCGTGGTAGGTACTTCGGCGTAAATTGTCAGGGCTGCCTGTTCTTGCTCGGCAACCGAGATACCAATAACCAAAATAAACGCCCCTAAAAGTGAAACTGCAACGGGAACAATGAAGCTGCGGAAAAAGTTGCGCTTAATCGAGCGGAAGGCAAAACGCATACTCAAGCCAGGCAGCCAGGCAAAACTCAATGCATGCCCGTTCTCCGTTTTGGGAGCTATTACCGTTTTCGCTTTCTGTCGTTTGGGTTTCTTGAGCGTGATCAACGAAGCAATCAATGTGATCACAAACACCAGCCCAACCACTACACCAGTTGTTGCGTAACGCACCCAGGCAGCGGTAACCAGTTCCGGCGCGAATTCGAGCTGCATCCCCAGCGCGCGTTCGCTATAGCGCAGATCCTGCATAATGCCGCCCTGCAAGCTGCTCCACACCGCTTCTGTCAAGCGGGAGTCCACCTGACCGGCGATGTACGTGCCTGCCAAACCGGAAAGGATGGCAATGATCATAATGCCAAAGACAAGGTAAGCAATTGTCTTACCGCGGCCAGTGCCTAATTTCATCATCACGTCGGCCGTTTCCCGCTGCCGGACGATAAAAAGGTAGGCATACAGGCAAATTACAGCCACACCGGCAGCTGCACTGGCGATTGTCATGTAAAGCGAGCGCTCCCGCAACTTCAGGATGGGAACAACGGCATTGCTGTAACCCTGGTCCTCAACCTGCAGTTCAACCGTCTCGGGCAGGTTGTTTCTGACATAAGCCAGGTATTCTTCCGCCTGCAAATTTTGCACATGCACGCGCAAAAAATCATAACTATCGGGGGCTTTTTGCAACCATTGAGGGTATGAGATCAGAACGGTATAGTCCAGGTCGTTGAAGATGTGGAAAATTCCAGCGATCTGGCAGTCTTCTTCGTGGGCAAAGCCGCTTTCCGGAGAATAAGTGAAAGCCGGGTCACCAGCCGGATCGTAGTGGTATGCCAGGTGCCAGCTGTCGCCCACTTCCAACCCCAGCACACCCGCCAGGCGTTCGCTGATGTAGCAAGTGTTTTCCCGGGGTTCGAAACTGCCGCTGGTAAGCCAGGTCTGCTTCATGTGGAAAGGAATCATGCTCTCGATATCCGAGGTGGCAACGACCTGGAACGATTTGTCAATGATTGCTAATGTGTCAGCAAGTTTACGCCATGCCTGACCTTCAGCGCTTTTTAAATAGTCTGGCTGATCAGTGATATCCGTCAATTCCACAAAGCTTGATAGGGTTTCATCGGCGTCCTGCACCATTTGGGCAGGTCTGATCGCCGTCAAGGTCAAGCCACTGCTGGGTGCGGTTTGGGCAAGAGCAGCCAGCAAGAAGGTGCGGCCAGGTTCGAGTTGAGCGCTGATGTCCACCCCCGTAGTACTGTAGGGATTCACCCGCAAGAAAACCGTACCGCTCACTTTTCGTCCGAAGGTGGTGTCGTAGGTGAGCGCGGTCCAACTGCCATCTTCCTGGGGAGAAAGCAGACGCAGCGTGAGAATGACGTAATCTTTGACCGGAGAATTGCTCTGCCAGACCTGGCTGTCATCTCCAGCATAGGCTGAAAGGGTACGTTCCTGGTCGACGGTAATTACAGCTGGATGGTTGGAAAGAGCTGAAAAATCGACTTCTGATAGATTCCTCTGAAAATTCTCGTCCGCCCAGGCACCATCGGGATTATGCAAATCGCCATACTTAAAAGCGACGACGGTGTCAAAATGATCGTTTGCCTGGTCCAACATGCGATTGGCGGAATAATTCATACTGCTACCAAGGTTAACAAAGACGATGGATGCGGTTAGCAGGAGGAGGAAGAGGATCGTTTTTCCCGGGGTACGGAAGATGCTGTTAAAACTGTGTTTAAGGATCATAGGCTACCAATCCGCCTATTGTAATGGATAAATAGTCGGAACGGGAGAAAACTGAGCAGATCAGCCCTTAGGAGGGAGTCATGACGCTGGGAGCTAAGCGCACAATTCGTACGGAGGGGGTCATGATGCTGGGAGCGAAGCGAGTAGTACTTGCTCCCTCCGCTATCACTAGGTTGGGCTTACGAAACGGCTGGACTGAGCACTTCGTACG
>JBCFBG010000014.1:0-32989 GCA_038562515.1 Anaerolineaceae bacterium | reverse complement strand
ACCCTTGAATCCAACGAAGCGGCTGGAGACAAGCCCCAGCCGTATGGAGGGGGCTTGCTCCCTCCGAAAACATTCTGAATAGACAAGTTCGGCGGCTGGAGACAAGCCCCAGCCGTACGGAGAGGCTTGCTCCCTCCGCTATCACTAGGTTGGGCTTACGAAGCGGCTGGAATGAGCGCTTCGTACGGAGGGGGCTTGCTCCCTCCGCTGACAATCTTTTAGATAAACGAAACGGCTGGAGATAAGCCCCAGCCGTACGATTTTCTCCTTGCCTCAGGCAATTCGAAGATTAATTTGTTATAATACCTTTTGAGAATAATATTCCCAAAAGGAGATGTATGTCCAGCAATCAAAAGCAACCTTTCCTCCCTCTTTCCGAAGAAGATCTGCAGCTTGACCCCAACCTGCCCTCCCCCGCTCAAGCTTACCTGAACACGCTAAGCCCAAGTGGAAGGCGCACCCAGGCGACAGCGCTCAACAACCTTGCCTATATTTTCTCTGACGGCAAAATTCCGCAAGCAGATGCCTTCCCATGGCACCACCTGCGTTACGAACACACCAGCCAGCTCAGCAGCCATATGGTCGATATCGGCTATGCTAAGGCAACCGTCAACAAACACCTGGTCGCGCTGCGGCGGGTGCTGGAGGAAGCCTATCGCCTCGGCCTCTACCAGGAACACAACGATTATTACCGCGCTGCCGGCGTCAAATCGCTGCGGCATGAAACCATCCTGCGCGGACGTACACTCGAACATGAAGAGTTAAGAAAACTGATTGAAGCCTGCCTGGCTGATGCCCATAACCCAGCTCTCAGCGCCCGCGATGCCGCCCTGGTCACGCTTATGTACGTGACTGGAATCCGCCGGCAAGAGGTGGTCGATTTGAATTTGTCGGATTTTATTACCAAAGAAAGCAAGCTTCGCATCCTTGGCAAAGGCAGCAAACAGCGCGAGGTATTTTTGACGGAAGACGCTGTATCAACCCTGGAGGATTGGCTTTCGCATCGAAGTAGAAGGCTCGGACCGCTTTTCACACGCGTCACCAAGGGTGGCAAGGTCAAACTGGAGCGCCTGAGCGCACAGGCTGTCTATTACGTGCTCAAAACCCGCCAAAACCAGGCAGGATTGGAAGCCTTCACCCCCCACGATCTGCGCCGCACCACCATTACCGACTTGCTTTCAGCAGAAGTGGATGTTTTGACGGTTTCAGCCATTGCCGGGCATAACAGCAGCGACACTACCCGTCGGTATGACCGGCGCAGCGAAGAAAGCAAACGCCAGGCGGTCGAACGCTTGCGCTCGCCCCTGGCGGATGGCATTAACAATACGGAGAAGTCACACCCCTCCAATTAAGGCTTACTCTTTTTTGAAAACTTCTGAAATATCGTCACCGATTTTTTCGAAAGCCGATTTGACATCATCGCCAAATTGCTTGATCTTCGGGTCGTTTTTGCCCTCGTTGAAAGCGAATTTGAGCGCGTTGGTAATTTGTTTTAGTCCAGCCTTGACTTCATCCAGGCTCTTTTCTGCCCAATCGTTGTCGTTTTCAGCAGAGGATTCAGTCTTGGTTTCTTCAAAAGTTGTTCCAGCTTGATAGTCAGGGTTGGAATTTATGGTGGTCCATTTCGAGTCCGATTGCTGGTTTTCAGGTTGATCGGTGGGTTGATGGTCTGTGTTGGGGTCAAAATTGTCCATGATTTACTCCTTTCACGGGTGATGTAATTGTATCAAAATCCAAGGGCTTTATTCGACAAACATTCCACCGACAATCACAATAATGGCAGAGTGCCCAAAAGAGGTGCATTCCACCTACACATTGTCGTATCTCGCATCTTAATACATCAAATCCAGCAGTTCTTCCCGGCTGAAATTGACAAAATATTCTCCGATTGCAATCCCTTCAAGAGCGCTGCTCATGGCAGAAGGTTCGTATAGCGTCCCCTGGAGGGCTGCTTCCAATTCGCTCACGTCGCGCTGACCGAAAAAATCTCCAAAGAAGCGGACCTGGTTGATGACCCCACCTTTGCTGACATCCAGGCAAGCCTCAATCGTCCCACCGGCATAACGTGTCTCGCGGTTGATAGCGAATGCTGGCGATCTGCCATAATTCCAATCCCAGTTGTGGTATCGCTCGCGCGAAATAAGCTCGATTTTTTGCCAATCGTCAGGTGTGAGTTTGTATTCATTCACTTCGCCACCACCGAAAACGCCTTCGATGATCATCTGGCGAAATTCCATGACCGTCGCTTTGTTTTCGGGTAAATAATCCGTTATGTTTGCAACCCGTGAACGCACCGATTGGATGCCTTTGCCCTCAAACTTGGCTGGTTTGACCTTCAATGCCGCCCCCACGCGGCTGAGATCGGTATTCCAAAGCAGCGTGCCGTGGCTGACCATGCGCGCGCCGGAAACATATTGCGCGTTCCCGGAAATCTTTTTGCCGTCAACCAGGACATCATTGCGACCCGAAAGTTCCGCCGTCACACCCATTTTCTCTAACACGTCAACAACAGGTTGGGTGAATTTGCGAAAATTGTGAAAGTTGTCCGGGGAGTTGGGGGCGATAAAGGAGAAATTCAGGTTGCCCAGGTCGTGATAAACCGCGCCTCCGCCCGAGAGCCGGCGCACCACGATGATACCATTTTCTTCCACATAATCGACATTGATCTCCTGCACCGTGATTTGGTTGCGTCCGATAATGATGGAAGGCTGATTAATATAGAAAAGAAGGATGTCCTCAGCAGGCGCAATATTCTTGATCAGGTATTCCTCGATTGCCAGGTTGACGCGCGGATCGTTGTTGGGTTCGTTTTCGACAAAAAGCATGGTTTCTCCTATGGTGTGCTGCAGGAATTATACCGTCGGGATGGATTGGGATTCAAGATTTCGTAGGGAAGGTGCCTGTGCCTTTCGTTCGGGGTGGGTCGAATTGGGCGGGTTTGGAATCCGCCCGTACCAAGTAGGCCGGGTTCCGGATTTGAACCCGGCAAATACATAGAATCACGTGAATATTTGCAATTGAATGAGAACAGTTCCTACTATGTAGAACTTCGGTAGCCAAAAAAGCCGGGTTGAGACACACAACCCGGCCTACAAGAACACCCTCACCCCCGCTTCGCGGAACCAGCCTAAGGCTGGACTTCGCCTCCCCAAAAGGGAGGGTTTAAAAAAACCTCGCAAACCGGCCCATGAAAAGAAAAATGATTTGTTATCGCCCTATCCCAATCACTGGAAAGCCTAATCCTTCCAATTTCTCCCGGTCAAGGAAGTTGCGGCCATCCACAATCGGTACTCTCGGGATAACCTGCCAATCCAGCTCGCGATACTCAGGCCACTCGGTCACCAGCACAATCGCTTCGGCGTCCTTCAACGCTTCTCCTACCTCATCACAAAATACCACCCCGATATCCCCGAAATGGCTGCGCGCATTGCCCAGCGCAACCGGGTCGTGGGCTCGTACCAACGCGCCTCGTTGGATCAGTAGTTTGCTGATATCAACCGAGGGAGCGTCCCGCAGGTCGTCAGTGTTGGGCTTAAAACTAAAGCCCAGCAAGGCGATATGCTTTCCTTTTAATATCTTCAACTTGTCTTGCAGCAAGTCAACTGCCAGGACGCGCTGAGAATAGTTGATTGCGCGTGCAGCTTCGATGATGGGCATTTCCAAGCGGTAATCGCGGGCGGTTGCCACCAATGCGGCGGTATCCTTGCCAAAACATGAGCCACCCCACCCCAAGCCGGCACTGAGAAACCGGTTGCCGATCCGTTTATCCAGACCGATGCCCTTGCTCACTGCCTGGATATCGGCGCCGACCTTTTCGGCAAGCCGACCGATTTCATTCACATACGAGATCTTCAGAGCCAAAAAAGCATTGGCAGCATATTTGATCATCTCCGCGGAGGTCAGATCACAGGCTAATAATGGCACCTCCGTCAACCCATCTGGACGCGGCAAACCGGGAGGCGCAGGAAAATCCTGGCGTAATAATGGGCCGAAAAGCTCCTGAAGTCTTTCAATGCTGCGCTCGCATTGCGACCCGACTACGATCCTGTCCGGGTAAAAGGAATCGCGCATGGCTGAACCCTGAGCCAAAAACTCGGGGCTGGAAACTACATTGAAATCAGAGCATTCACCATTGTTGTGGTTGGCCTTGAAGTGCTCATGCATGATCGCTTCAACCCAGTTGCCTGAGCCAATCGGTACTGTGGATTTGTTGACAATGACAGTGAAGTTTTCTCCCAGGTTTTCCGCGATCGATTCGGCTGCCTGGCGCACGTATCGCAGATCGGCGTTGCCATCCGGGAGGGAGGGCGTGCCAACCGTGATAAAGATCACGTCTGTGTTGGGGATGTCGGCTGTGGCATAGCTGCTGGTGAACTGTATATTCTCTGTCACCAATTGCAGCATCTCTTCGAGATGCGGTTCAAAGACCGGGGATTTACCTTGCCTGAGCAGCGCGATTTTTTCTTCGTTGACATCCAGGCAGGTGACCTGGTTGCCCAGGTAAGCCAACACCACCCCCGTATTCATTCCAACATAACCAGTGCCAATTATCAGTACCTTCATAAACCCTCTATTATTTGCATTTTTACCCATTATACCTTTAGGCAGGAATCTTATTGAGACAAAGGATGACCTACAATTCCGTTGTACGGAGGGGGCCATGGTGCTGGGAGCGAAGCAAGCAGTATTTACCTCCCTCAGATCACACTTTCATAAGCAAACTAAGCGGCTGGGGTCAAGCCCCAGCCCTACAGAAAGATTAATCCGTACGGAGGGGGGCATGGTGCTGGGAGCGAAGCGAGCAGTATTTACCTCCCTCCGCCAACAGTCGTCTTAGCAAACTCAGCGGCTGGAAGCGCCCTTACAGGGTAATAAAGCCCCAGCCGTACTGTCAAAAATTAATATGTTTGGACCTAAACCTCTTCCAGCTGTGCCATGAAATGCCGCAGGACTGGCGGTGCCCACTTCACCCGCAACCCGCGGATCAACTCCGCTTCTTTCATGCATAAAACCGCAGATTCCGCAATGTAATCAAGGTGGCTGCGGGTATACACGCGCCTGGGGATGGCAAACCGCAGCAATTCCAGCGGCGCGTAGACAGGTTTGGCGGTCTGTGGGTCAAGGTGTTCAAACATCAGGCTGCCGATTTCGACCGTACGCACGCCGCCTGCCAGGTAAAGTGCGTTGGCGAGTGCCACTGCCGGAAACTGACTTGGGGGAATGTGGGGCAGCGCTTTACCTCCATCCACGTACACCGCATGCCCGCCGGTAGGCATATATACGGGTAAACCCGCCTCAGTCAGCACTTTGCCCAAATAGCGGGTGTGCGATTCGCGATAATTCAGGTAATCTTCATCAACCGCTTCGTGCAACCCTACCGCGATCGCCTCCAGGTCGCGACCTGCAAGCCCGCCGTAGGTCAAAAAACCTTCATGAACGATCAGGTTTTGAGCAATTTTTTGCTTCAGGTCCGGATCGCGGAAAGCAATGAAGCCGCCGATGTTGACAATCGCGTCTTTCTTGGCGCTCATGGTGCAACCATCAGCATAGGAGCACATTTGGAGCACGATGTCCTTGACCGGTGTTTCCGCATACTTCGGGTCGCGGATCTTGATGAACCAGGCGTTTTCAGAGAAGCGGCAGGCATCCAAAAAGAAGGGTATGCCGTGACTGTGATAAATTTCTGCAGTTTGGCGGATGTTTTCCATCGAAACCGGCTGCCCCGCGGCTGAGTTGTTGGTGATGGTGAGCATTCCAAGGGGGATATTCTCCGCTCCAACCTCCAAAATAAACTCCTGCAGTTTCTTCAAATCCATATTGCCCTTGAAAGGCAAATCAATGCTGCTGTCTTCCGCTTCCGGAACAGTGAAATCGACCGGATTGGCACCTAAAATTAACAAATTCGCCTGGGTGGTATCGAAATGGCGGTTGTTGGGTACAGACTGACCCTTTTTGACCAACGTCGCAAAGAGCATCCCTTCTGCTGCCCTACCCTGGTGAGTGGGGAGGACATATTCGAAACCTAAAATTTCCTGCACGGCTTTCTCGAAACGGTAGAAACTCTTTGCGCCGGCATAAGATTCATCACCGCGCATCATTCCCGCCCATTGTTCGTCACTCATTGCATTGGTGCCGCTATCGGTCAATAAATCGATGTAAACATCTTCGCCAGGAACGTTGAAAAGATTGAGATACGCCCTTGTAAGCGCCATCTGCCGTTCTTCCCGGGTAGTCATTTTTACTTTCTCTACTACTTTGATTCGAAACGGCTCCATGAATGGAATGGTCATAAACTCTCCTTTAGCTGCTGTAATTTGAACTGACCAGGTGTTTGCCGGCCAGGATTCCACTTCCGAAAGCGTAATGTAAATTGTAGCCACCGCATGGTCCGGCGATGTTGTTGGTCTCGCCCACCAGGTAAAGCCCTGGTACCAGTTTTGACTCAAAAGTGAGTGGGTCAACCTCGCCGACAGGCACCCCACCGATCGTCACCTGGCTGTTCTTGAAGTCCCCTGCCCCCTTGATTTTAAAACGATTATCAGTGGCTACGCGCAACAAACTTAGCAACTGCTCGCCTTCAACCGATCTTATCGGAGTTTCGGGTGGGATTTGCGCCTTGCTCAAGAAGAAATCAACTGCTTTTGGTGCCAGCGCGCGCAAAAGCAGCCCCCTCAGGCTGCCCCGGGCTTTTTCCAAGTCCGCCAGTTCTTCCGCCATGCCTTCCCAAAAAGGTGCCAGGAAGTTGACCTGCAATTGCAGGTCTTGCCCTGGATGCAAGCCAACAAAGTGGCTCAGGTTCATCACGCCCGGTCCGTTGAAGCCTTTTTCGGTCACGATCAGGTTACCGAAGGTGCTGCTGAGCCGTTCGCCATCCAGGTAAATTGAAGTGACCGCGTCAAAACGCAGCCCTTTCAAAACGCTGAAGACACCCAGATCAACAAAAATCGGACCCAACGCCGGGGTTAAGGTTTCCACGGTGTGGCCAAGCCGTTCGATGGCAGGGAACAAGCTGCCCTTCGAGCCTAATTCGGGGTAAGCCTTTCCGCCTGCCGCCACGATCAGCTTATCGAATCGCTCAACAGTTTTGCGCTCATTCCAGTTCAATTTGAGCTCGAATTGCCCATCTTTCCAGCTGAACCACTCCACCTGTATGGCTACGCGCAATAGCACGCCTGCCTCGAGCAAGCGCTCGCGCAAAATTTCAACCACCGACTGGGCGGACTGCGAAAGCGGGTAATACCAACCGTCATCGGTTTTGGTCGTTGGAATGCCCAGTTTCTCGAAGGCGTCTTTGAGCTCTGCCACGCCAAACGCGTCCAGAAACTTTGCTATCCATTCTGAGTCTTCGCAAAAATAAAGGGAGGGGTCGAGGTTGTCGTTGCTGAGATTGCAGCGTCCGCTGCCGGTTACCAGTAGTTTGCGCCCAACGCTTTGGTTGTGTTCAAAGAGGGAGACTTCCCCACCCCCTTGCACAATAGGCGCGGCTTGCAAGGCAGCCATGATCCCTGCCGCGCCTGCACCGATCACCGCGATTCTCATGGCTTCATTATAACTTGCGTCAATAGGTTTTGTGTCGATCTGACGTGCCCGTCTATCGCGAAATGCTGTCAGTGGCATTTTGGTTGCCAGTTTCCTCTTCCCGTCACCCCACCAAAAGACTCAAACCAGGCAGGGTTAGGTTTGCGCTCTCCTCCTTCCCTTCGCCCGCCTCCATCACGAAAAATCTTTTCCCAGTTTTTATACGAAATGGCTGCTCTACACTATAATTCTTGTGGTATGAACCCAATTTCCAGGCTCTTTGACCGTGTGCTTCGCATCCGCCCTGAGGATAACGTCCCCTCGGGTGTGGCTGCCAATTTTAAACACAACGTGGCCGCCAACACTTTGGACCTGATGTTCTTTTTCTTCTCCGATAGCATTTGGTCGATCAACACCATCATGCCGGTCTTTGCCGCCACACTCACTGATTCACCCTTCCTGATCGGTCTGATTCCGGCAGTGGTAAATGCGGGTTGGTTCCTTCCGCAGCTGTTTTTATCCGGTCGCATCAGCAAAATGCCCAAAGTCCTGCCGTTTTCCTTAAAAATGGGATTGCTGGAACGGCTACCTTACATGTTGTTGCCCTTTCTTACGCTCTTGATCGGGAAGGTCGAAAATCAGACCGTCTATTGGTTTCTTCTTTTGTTAATGATTTGGCGTGGAATCGGCGGTGGCATGTCCGGTCTGCCCTGGCAGGAAATAAACGCCCGTGTTATCCCCATTACCCACCGCGCCCGCTTCATCGGTCTCTCGCGCATTTTCGGTCAGTTCGCCGGGGTGCTTGGTTCCCTGGTTTCCGTCTACCTCCTGGGTAAATTTCCTTATCCAAAAAACTATGCCATCGGCTTTGTTGTCGCTGCCATCTCACTTTGGTTTTCGTACGCGGCATATTCGCGCAACCGCGAACCTGAGCCAGAAGTTGTCAGCGAGCCAATGGAGGACGAAAAGCCAAAAGCTCAGGATCAGACCTGGGCGTTGATGAAGCAGATCCTTAAGAAGGACAGCAACTTCATCCGTTACCTGGGTTCGCGCTCCCTGGCATTCCTGGGAAATATGGCCAGCGCTTTCATTGCTGTCTATGCAATCGAACGGTTCCGCCTGGAGGATGCCCATGCTGCAATTTTTACAGCGTTGCTGCTTGTGTCCGGAATTTTTGGCTATGCCCTTTGGGGTTCACTTGGCGATCGCATCGGTCCCCAAAAAGTGGTTATTTTATCCTTTGCTACCTGGGGTTTGGGACTGGTTGTCGCAATTTTCTCACAATCTCTGTGGGTCTACTACATCGTTTTTGCGGCTTTCGGTCTCTATACCGCTGGTTTGAACCTGGGGGACACCATGCTGGTGATGGAGTTGGGCGACGAGAAATTACGACCAACCTATTTAGGCATGGCGAGAACGCTTACCGGGGTATTCCTGTTATTCTCACCGATCCTTTCAGGCTGGTTGGTTCAGAGTTTTAATTATATGGTGATGTTTGCGGTTTCGTTTGGGTTTGTTGTTTTGGCGACAGCATTGATGGCCTCGGTCAAAGACCGCCCAAGAAGACGCGCATTCTAACTTTTGATCGTTCAAAAAAGGAAAAATAGCGGAGGGGAATGAACCCTCTCGTAGAGCTGGGCTCATGATGATGGTGCCATATTTTCGTAGGCCGAGATTGGACGCCATGTTCTATATGTCTATCGATATTTTGAAGGCGTCCAATCCGGCAATAGTGGTCGAACTTAAAAGCATTGATTAAAAGGAATCATGGTCGGAGTGAGATGTCCCTCTCGTACAGATGGTCTGCGGTTGAGTCAATCAAGAGCGGGTTCTAAACCCGTCCGTACGGCTGGGGCTCGGCTCCAGCCGCTGCTCTGACCGGGGGATGTTGGCGGAGGGAGATGAACCCCCTCCGTACGGCCAGGCTTTATTGCCCTGTAATGGTTAGTCCAGCCACTAAGTGACCCTCACCCCCTTCATCCCCCATTCCCTTCCGCTTTGCTTCAGGGATCTTCGACCGAGGAGGGGGTTAGGATCGACTACCTCATCATCCTACCCTTTCAAACCGGCATCAATTTCCCACCTATAGTGGCTACGCGCATTAATTGTTTCCGTAGGCGATCTTTCGTACGAAGGGAGATCAAGCCCCTCCGTCCAGATGGTTCGCGATTGAGTCATTCAAGAGCGGTTTTTAGAACCCATCCGTACGAGGTCGATAAATCGTCGGGGGGAAACAGGAGAGCAAGACGTATAGTTTTCTGACATTTACCCATCCCCCTTTTTGTGGCTACGCGCATTAACATCCCGGCCTGCACCTCGTTAATAACAATCAGGCTGACCGTAAGTCAGCCTGATTATGTCCTAATCTAGATCCCGCAGACCAATTTTAGTTGGTTGCGCGGGTCAAATTGAACTCCTTAGCGCCAAATGATGGGCAGGAATAAGCCCATGTAGGGCTTGACCACAATTGTCACCAAGGCATCGTCACTCCATTCAGCATGGAGCTGGACCGAATTCAACTGGTAGCGGAAGGTGTCCGTTCCCATAAAGCCGGCATCCGGAGTGTAAGTGAAGGAGCCGTCGTCGTTCATGCTTAACGTGCCGTGTTGAGGTGCATCCAAAATCGTGATCGAGACCACCTCATCGGGGTCAAGCAGAACGTCATTGCCCAACACACCAGGCGCTGCCACATCCAGCAAAACGCCAGTGAGGGTTTCGTAGGAGTCATCATTGGCGATCGGCCAGTCGTTGACCGGAGTGACCGTGATGATCACTTCTGCCAATTCGCTTTCCAACGTGCCATCGCTGGCTAAGTAGGTGAAGCTGTCGGTGCTGTTGAAGTATTCATTCGGCGTGTAAGTGAAGGATCCGTCCGCGTTCAGGGTCAGGGTGCCGTGTTGAACGGTATCAACCAGGGTCGCAGTCAGGGTGTCTCCATCCACATCACTATCATTATCCAGCACGCCAGGCGCGGCGATGGTCAGGGTTTCTTTCTCGGCCATCGTGTACGCGTCATCAACCGCCACAGGGGCGTCGTTGATGGGGGTAACGGTGATGGTCACGGTGGCGACGTTGCTATCCAGCGTGGTGTCCTTCGCCTTGAAAGTGAAGCTATCCGTTCCGGTATAATTCAGGGCGGGAGTATAGGTGGCTACATCATCAACCAGGGTAACCGTACCATTAGCAGGTTGGGCAACGATCTCGTAAGTAAGTGAATCGTTTTCTATATCGGTCGCAACCAGGGTTATATCCTTGGCTGTTTCTTCAGGAGTGGTAACGGACTGAGATTGCGCGACAGGCGCATCATTGATCGGGTTGACCGTGATGGTAACCGTAGCCGTGTCCGTCCAGCCAGCCTGAATCGCGGGATAGCTCACCAGTTCGTATACAAAGCTATCCTCACCATAATAATCAGGCTCTGGAGTGTAAGTAAAGGAGCCGTCTCCAAGCAGTACTAGTTCGCCGTGAGAAACAGTGCTGACAAGTGCAACGACCATGTTATCCAGGTCGATATCAGTGTCATTTTCCAATACGCCGGGGGCTGCGATGGTCAATACGCTGTCCTCATCCACCTCGTACTCATCGTCAACTGCCACAGGCGAATCATTGACGGAGGAGACCGTGATGGTGACGGTGGCAACATTGCTGTCAGCCAAGCCGTCGTTGGCTTTGTAAGTGAATGTATCCGTGCCATGGAAGTTGGCAGTGGGAGTATAAGCGAAAGATCCATCCGCATTCAGCACCAGCGTGCCGTTGGCGGGGTCTGTGACCTTGACCGCGGTCAAAATAGATGGGTCAAAGTCAGTATCATTGATGAGTACACCGCGAGCGGCGACGGTCAAAACGCCGTCTTCAGCCACACTGTAAGCATCATTCACAGCCACTGGAGCAACGTTCAGGACTTCCAGCCCGATGCTGCCATTGAAAGGATTGCCGCTAAGGTCAGTAATTGCACCGACAGGAGCTGTAAAGCTAAACGATCCGATCAAAGCTGCGATTTCATTGCCAGCGTATGGTGTAATCGTGATCACGCCGTCAGTATTGGCAGTAATGGTGCCGTAAGGTCCGTAACCAACCATGGTCACGACCGTGCCAATTTCAACCAGCACAGGCTCGCTCATGATGATATCAATCGTATCCACCACGTAGCCCTGATTGACAGTGAATTTACCGTCAACAAGGTTTACATTGCCGTCTGTAGTCGATTTTGCAACACCAGAACCGATGGTGGGTGCTACCAGATCCTGGCTGACCGTGTATTTGAAGGTGTTTGCGGTAGTCGTGGGTGACATTGAGCCCCAGGTATTGCCAGCCATGTCTTCCAAAACCATGTAGAAGGTGATGCCACCATTGTTGGCGATCAAACCGGAGACATAGGCTCCAAAGTCGATCACCCAAGTCTGGGTTGCGGCATCATATGTGACGGTCACGCCAGCAGCAATAAAATCTGCTTCGTCGCCGCCGTAGGGGTCGCTCTCAGAAGCATAGACACTGAACTCAGGCAACGTGCCTTCCATTGAGTGATCAAGTTCGAGTTTTTGCAGGTTATCATCATCTGCCACAATGGTTAGTTTGAACGTGTCACCAATGCCCAGCAGAACAGTAGAGTCATGAGGTGGGGTAACACTCACCAGCACCGGCGCAACATCATCTCGAATAAGGTTATATTCATAGGTGTTGGCATCCGTCGTGGGATCCATCGAACCCCAGGTGTTGCCAGCCAGGTCTTTCAGGACCATATAGAAG
This sequence comes from Anaerolineaceae bacterium, assembly GCA_038562515.1. Lineage (GTDB taxonomy): Bacteria > Chloroflexota > Anaerolineae > Anaerolineales > Anaerolineaceae > Mesolinea. Next base: position 20,725 of record JBCFBG010000014.1, on the reverse strand, counting down.
GTAATACCGTTGGGGTTGGCGATGAAGAGGTTGGTGACAGTGTTGCCAAAGTCAATCGTCCAGACCTGGGCGACACTATCGTAAGTTATAAATACGCCTTGAGCTTCAAAGGCTGTCTTGGCCTCCGCTGAACCGTAGGGGTTCGCGGAGTCAGCATAGACGGTGAATTCCGGCAGACTGCCTTCCATGCTGTGGTCGATTTCGAGTGAATACAGGTTCGTATCCAATGCGTCGATCGTCAGCACAAAGTTCTCGCCGCCAGCCAGGTAAACATCGCCTTCTGCTGGAGTGACTGCTTCCATCACCGGCGCAACATCATCCAGGATCAGGTCATATTCAAAAGTGTTTTCTGGGGTGGTGCTGTACATTGAGCCCCAGGTGTTGCCAGTCTCATCCTTCAGGACAAGGTAGAAGGTGATACCGTCAGGATTTCCGATGAAAGTGGTTGTTATTGCCGCGCCAAAATCGATGGTCCAGGTTTGTGTGGTCGCATTATAGACGACGGTAACACCAAGTAATGCAAAATCTGCTGCATCGCCGCCGTAAGGGTCGCTTTCGGAAGCGTAGACGCTGAATTCAGGTAGGCCGCCGCCTTGCATGCTGTGGTCAATTTCCAATTCGCGCAGGTTGTCATCCAAGGCATCAACAGTCAGCACGAAATGCTCGCCAGCCTTCAAATAAACATTGCCTTCGGGAGGAGTCACACTTGTCAGAATCGGTGCTACTCCGTCAGTGACGTTGATGGTGACTGTTTCACAATCCTGAAAGGTTCCATCGCTCACGCAAATGGTCGCGCTGTAATTGCCAGGAGGTGTTGTTGTGCCGGGTGCCCAACTAAAAGCACCTGTTGCCGGGTCAATTGTTGCGCCAGCTGGGGCTCCTGCCCCCAATGTCCAGCTCAACGTGTCGCCATCAACATCGCTGGCACTTGGTGTTAAGGTCAGAGTATCGGTGTTCGCCACTATTTGAGGTCCAATGAGAGCGAGCAGCGGTGCGTCGTTCACAGCTGTCACTGTAATGGTGACGGTGGCAACATTACTGTCGGCTAAGCCGTCGTTGGCTTTGTAGGTGAATGTATCCGTGCCGTTGAAGTTGGCAGTGGGAGTATAAGCGAAAGATCCATCCGCATTCAGCACCAAGGTGCCATTGGCGGGGTCTGTGACCTTGACCGCGGTCAAAATCGATGGGTCATAGTCAGTATCATTGCTCAGTACGCCGCGAGCTGCGACGGTCAAAATGCCGTCCTCAGCCACACTGTAAGCATCGTTCACAGCCACTGGAGCAACGTTGGTTACGATCAGCGTCGCAGACAAAGTCCCCAGTGGGTTGCCGGAGATGTCAAAGATTTTTCCATCCGGTACGTTGAAGCTAAAGGTCCCGATCAGGTTTGCGACTGTATTGCCGGTGTAAGGAGTGACGGTTAAGGTCAAGCCATCAGTCGAAACTGTAACAAGCCCGTAAGGCACACCAGCCAGAGTCACTTCCGTCCCTGCCACAACTGTGACTGGTTCGCTCATTGTGATCGCGATAAACTCACCAGTGTAGCCTTGTTCGACGGTAAAGGTCATACCTACTGCAGTGACATCGCCGTAAGTTCCAGCGCCATTCGCCACCATTGCCGTAATGGTCGGGGCGGTTGTGTCAGTGATGACAAACAGGAAGGTCACGTCCTCGGTATGGAAGACATCTGAAAGCGTCAGGGTGATGCCCACTGCGGGGTCAATCTGACCCGCAAAGAATTCAGCCGTAATAACGTTCACCAGCGTTGTGCCGCTGGCATCGCGCCAGTTGCTGCCCTTGAGCTCGGTCTGCCCGGCAGGAACGTACCATGTGTAGGTAGTGCCCTTGTAGTCGATCGAAGCAACGGTCGCGCCAGTCTGTCGGTGCAGAGCACCCAGGTAGCGTGCCAGGTCATACATCGCGTTGGGGTTGAATTCCACATCGTCATATGTAACGGTGTAGATGTTGGTCGCGTCCACAAAGGCATACGCTCCAACATAAGTGTAAGCAGGATCATAAACATAGCTTGGTGCAGAAGCAATCTCAGCATCCAGCGTATCCAGAATGACCATCTTGAAGGTCACAGTCGCGTCATGACCATAGTCGTCATGAACCGTCATCACGAAGCCCGCGTCCGGGTCCCAGGTTCCAGCCGCAACCGCAGCCTGGAAGTCATCCGTCAGCTGTGAAACCAGGGTCTTGCCTGTGCTGTCCTCCCAGTTGCTGCCAACAAGGGTTCCAGTGGTATCCCAGGTGTAGGTGGTGCCATTGTAAACGATGGATGTGATTGTTGAGCCAACCTGGCGATAGAGCGCGCCCAGGTAGCGAGCCATGTCGTTCATCGGAGCGCCAGCCAAGACCTCTGGGGCAGTGTAAGTGCCAGTGTAGGTGTTGCTGTTGAGGTCGAACACGACAGTGCCCACAGGAACGTAAGGTGGGGTGTAATCATATTCCGGAGCGGAAGCAAGTTCCTCATCGAGGGTATCGATGATGTAGCCTCGTTCGCCAGTGAGCAAGGTGTTTTCAGCCGTGAGCGTGATGCCGCCAGGCAGGGTGACCGTCGCCAAAACTCGGGTCGGGATCGCCGTCTGACCGTATTCCGCAGCGCGGAGGTTCGTCCAGTAGCCATCAGCCGCATAGTCAAACGTGCCAAAGATGTCGAATGGACCGGAGAACTGTGTCCAGGTCGCCATCACAGTGGGGTCAATGGCTGTATTCGTCTGCAGCAATTGATAGGCTGTTTCAGGACCGGTAAAGAGCTCGACCTTGATTGCCAAAGCCTGGCTCAGGTCAAAATTGACGTTGCCAAAACCAGCTGTGACACCCAAAACATTGCTTGCATACACATAGCCAAAGTCCTGGGCTTCAAGCCCAGCCACAACCGTCGTATCGCTATACGTCGCAAGAGCCTTGAGGGGATCGACAGCTCCGTCGTACAAAGTGCCCGTGACAGGGTAGTTGCCAGCGGTGTTGAAGTTCGCCCGGAAGGTCAGGGTTAGATCCAACCCTGAAGTGATCGGAACGGATGCAACCGGACCGACATCCAGGCGTAAGCCGGTGCCATCCACAACCGGCACCAAAGGTACCCAGGTTCCGGTAACAGGATGCTTGACTTCCACAACTGAGAAGTCAGCCAAAGTGATATCGTCCACGAAGACAGAGGCTGTCAGACCGCCATAAGTGCGCCCAGGAGCAGGATTCTGCAGCCGGACGTGGAATTCTTGCAGGTTGCCAACATAGAACGGTCCGTCCAGATCGGTGGAACTGATAATCGGGTCGCAATAGACTGTGATGGTTGCAGTCGCCTCAGCAGTCCAGCCGTCGGCGTTGATCCTGGGGTAACTGACCAGGGTGTAGACGAAACTGTCCGTACCGCAGAAGCCAGGGTTAGGCAAGTAGGTGAAGGAGCCATCTTCCAGTAATGCGAGGGTGCCCTTGGTTACGGGCGTCTTGAGAGTCGCTTTCAGATTGTCGCCATCCACGTCGTAGTCGTTGCCCAAAACACCAGGAAGAGCAACAACCAGTTCAGTGTCTTGATCGGTCTCATAATTATCAGCCACAGCGACAGGCGGGGTGTTGACGTAAGCGGTCACTGTGATGGTCACCGTGACGACGTTGCTATCGAGAGTGCCGTCATTGGCTTTGTAAGTGAATATATCCGTGCCATTGAAGTCGGCAGCGGGGGTATAAGTGAAAGATCCATCCGCTGCAAGAGCCAGGGTGCCGTTGTTGACATCCGAGACCAAAACAGCCGTCAAGGAGTCTGCATCGACATCGCTGTCATTGCTCAGAACACCAGGAGCGGAAATGGTCGTTGCGGTTTCGAAGGAAGTGCTGTAAGCATCAGCAACCGCAACCGGGGCGTCGTTCACCGCGGTGACGGTGATGGTCACGGTAGCAACATTGCTGTCGGCTGTCCCGTCGTTGGCTTTGTAAGTGAATGTATCCGTGCCGTTGAAATTGGCAGCGGGAGTGTAGGTGGCCACATTGCCAACCACCGTCACAGTTCCGTGTGCCGGCTGTGTAACGATCGTGTAGGTCAGGGTAACGCTTTCAGCATCCGTCGCGACCAAAGTAATGTCCAGTGGAGTATCTTCTGGCGTAGTAACGGTTTGATCTTGCGCGACTGGAGCCAAGTTGACTTCCGTCACAGTCAGGGTAACAGACTGCTCGTCGCAAAGAGCGGGGGTAGCATCATCACAAACTTTGACCGTGAAGGTGTATACCCCAGGACCCTGCAATTCGCTGGGTGTCCAGGTAAAGACACCAGCCTGGGTAATTGCTGCTCCTTCAGGAGCACCAACCAAAGAGAAGGTCAGTACCTGGATGGGCAGGTCGACGTCGGTTGCCGTGGCGGTGAAGCTGAATTCCACCATCTCAGGGATGGTCGCGTCAGCGATTGAGCCTAAGACTGGGGCGTCATTTACCGCGGTAACCGTGATGGTGACGGTGGCAACATTGCTGTCGGCTAAGCCGTCGTTGGCTTTGTAAGTGAATGTATCCGTGCCGTTGAAGTTGGCAGCGGGGGTGTAAGTGAAGGAACCGTCCGCGTTCAGAACAAGGATGCCTTCGGCGGGTTCGGCTTCTACAACCGCAGTCAGAATTGTCGGGTCGAAGTCAGTATCGTTCGTCAGCACACCGCGAGAAGCGACGGTCAAAACGCCGTCCTCAGCCACACTGTAAGAATCAGCAACAGCGACTGGAGCAACATTTGTCACATTCAAAGTTGCAGATAAAGTTCCCAAGGGGTTTCCGGAGAGGTCAAAGATTTTTCCATCCGGTACGTTGAAGCTAAAGGTCCCGATCAGGTTCGCGATTGTATTACCGGTGTAAGGAGTGACGGTTAAGGTCAAGCCATCAGTCGAAACTGTAACAAGCCCGTAAGGCACACCAGCCAGGGTCACTTCTGTACCGGTCACAACCGTGACAGTTTCGCTCATGGTGAAATCGATCTTCTCAACTGTGTAGCCCTGCGGTACGGTGAAAGTCAGGGTCCCATCTGCGGTAACATTCGTGTAAGGATCAGCGCCAATTGCAGTGGCTGATCCAACCGTTGGAGCGGTCAGGTCAGCGGAAGGTCCGTTGTATTCCAACTCATGGGTAACAACGGTCCCGTAGATATCAGTAACCTTCACGTAACCCCATCTCGGGCTCCAGCCCTCGAAAGATTCCCCGAAGATTACCGTCCAATCCAGATCAGGTCCTTCGACGATCGGATTTCCCTTATAAACACGGTAGAAGGGCGCACTGGAAAGTTTCGCAGGCGGAGCGGTGATGTAAGCATTTTCATGCTGGTAAACGAGTTGATCTCCAGCAGCCGTGTATGTCACAATGCTCTTGCGGTCAGCGTCAAGCATACCAACTTCGATATTGGCAATGGTAAGTGTGTCGAACAGAGGCACATACTGCCAGCCAACATTGAAAGCTCCAGGCCAGACGTCGCCCCATAAACCAAAGTCGGTCATGGCAAAAATTGGGCTTGGTCCAACCACCATGGTTGCCGTGAGCGTGGCAAGGTTGTTGCCGGCCAGATCCTGGACGGAACCAGGGTCAATCGTGAAGTCAAAAGTTCCCGGAATTCCGGCAACTTCATTCCCTACGTAGGGGGTAATAGTCACAACGCTGCCAGAAGCAGTCATATTGCCATAAGGATTGCCCTCAAAATAGACGATTCCTGGAGCAACAATCTGTACAGCTTCACTCATCGTGATTTCGATATGGTCAACCGTGTAGCCCTGGGGAACGGTGAAGGTCAAAGCCGCACCAGCGGTCACAGGGTCAAAGCCAGTCGCGCCAACTGCCACACCTGAAACGATGGTGGGGGCGGTGGTGTCTGTGACTACAAACTTGAAAGTGACTGTTTCGGTATGAACACCATCACCCAGGGTGAAGACAAGCCCCACTGCCGGATCGTAGCTGCCAATTCCTGCAACCACTGCTGAAACCAGCGTGTTTCCACTGCCGTCCACCCAGTTGCTGCCGAGTAAGCCAACGGCTGGGTCCCAGGTATAGGTCACGCCACCGAAAACAATACTGGTGACTGTCGAGCCATCCTGGCGGTGCAGAGCACCCAGGTAGCGTGCCAGGTCGTACATGGCATTGGGGTTGAAGTCTACATCATCATAAGTGACAGTGTAGAGGTTGGTCGCGTCATCAAAGACTCTTGTCCCGACATAGGTGTAAACAGGATCATAAACATAGCTGGGCGCGCTTTCAACTTCGGCATCCAGCGTGTTGGTGATGAGCAGCCGGAAGGTCACATTGGATGTGTGCCAGCCATCGCCAACTGTAATAACCAAATCTCCCGGGGCTGCCAGGTAGTCGGCTACCATCGCGGAGACAAGTGATGTCGCTCCGTTGTACCAGTTGCTGCCGGTGTTCGGTTCATCTGGATCCCAGGTGTAAACGACGCTCTTATAAGTAATCTTAATAATGGTCGAGGTGCTCTGGTAATTCAGTGCGCCCAGGTATCTCGCCAGGTCATTCATCGCACCGCCAGCCAGGAACTCTGCCGGGCTGTAGGTCATGGTGTAGAGGTTGGAGGAATCAGTAAAGACCGTGTCACCCGCGTAAGTGTAAGGTGGGTCATAGACATAGCTCGGTGCTGATGCAATCTCTTCCTCGAGGGTGTTGGTCACCTCAAAGGTGTATGTATAGGTGTTCTCATCGCTGGTCGGGCTCATCGAGCCCCATTTGTTGTCTGCCTGATCGTGCAGCACCATGTAGAAGGTGACACCGCTGGGGATGAAGGTGTCTGTGACGGTCTCGCCAAAGTTGATTGTCCACTTTTGCGCTGTTTCGTCATAAGCAACAGTCATACCAGCCGCGTCAAAGGCATCTTTGGCTGCTGTTGAACCCCATGGGTTGGTCGCGCTGGCGTAAACCGTAAACTCGGGCAGTGTGCCCTCAAAGCTGTGGTCCACTTCCAGCGAGTACAGGTTCAAATCGAACGCGTCCACTGTCAGGATGAAGGTGTCATCCAAACCCAGGGTGACCAAGCCCTCCGTGGGGGTGACTGCTTCCATGACAGGATTGGTCTGATCGGTGACAGTCAGGGTCGCGCTCAGAGGTGCCAGGGCGTTGCCTGCCAAATCTTGAATCGAACCGGCGTCAATATTAAAGGTGAAAGTACCCAATTGAGCGGCAATTTGATTGCCGGGGTAAGGCGTCACAGTCACTACGCTGCCAGAAACAGCCATGGTGCCGTAGGGAACGGTGCCCATATAAACAACATTTGAACCTACGATCGTTACAGGTTCACTGATGGTGAACTGGATCGTGGATACTACAAAGCCTTGTGGGACGGCAAAACTTGTCCCAACCATTGCCACATCGCCATAAGGAGCCACGCCATGCGCCACACCCGAAATAATAGTGGGTGCTTCGCCGTCGGTGACGGTGATAGCGATCGTTTCGCAATCCTCAAGCGCTCCATCGCTCACGCAGATGGTGGCATTGTAAATTCCAGGGGCTGTTGCCACCGTGGGCGCCCAACTGAATACCCCGGTTGTCGCGTTAATTGTCGCGTCCACAGGAGAATTCTTTAGGCTGAAGGTCAGGATATCAGCAGGCAGGTCTTCGTCTGTCGCGCTGGCTGTAAAGGTGAGTGTTCCGATATTGACAACGCTCTTTGCGCCAATCGCAGCCAGAACAGGTTCGTCATTCACGTCATTTACTGTAACCGTGAATGCCTCGTCATAATTCAGGCCGTTCGGACCGGTTGCCCGGATCATAACATCATAAGAAGCATCAGTTTCGTAATCGAAAATGGCGTTGGTCTGCAGTTGGCTCCCAACAATCTTGAAACTTGCGTTATCCGGATGGCCTGCTGTGTCTACCAATGAATAAGTAAAAGTGGTGTCTTCAACGTCGGGGTCGCTGGCACCCAAAGTGCCCACTAAGGTAGCAACCGGTTGGTTCTCGTCCACTGCCGCATTATCCAACGTAATATCAGTTGGCGCGCAGCTCTGGAGTGTGACGGTCGTGCTTGCAGTCACCGTAAAAGGAATCGACTGCGCGTCTGGCCAGTCGACCAGCATGCTTTTAGTGCCATCGACAGCCAACTCGGTCGTCCCGGAGGTTGCCAGCGATTTGAGTGTGATCTTAATCAAGTTGCCCGAGCCGCTCTTTGGCACCGGGTTGCCGTCCGTGCCCTGCTGCGCCATGCCAAAAAGGAGCCGCCCAGTCGGGTCTGCAGGAACATCATTCGCATTCGTGGGTTCGTACAGCTCGGTCATCCCAGGAGCAGCCAATAAGCCGGCGTTGACCACATTGGTGACCTGCACCTTGGTGCGGTCGTAGGTGACCTCCAGGTGGTAGGCGGTCAGATCGACCACGTCGTTGACCCGCACGTACACGTCCGTGGTCCCGCAGGTGGTCGCCGTCGCGCTGGACGGGTCCATCGCAAGCGTGGTATCGGCGTTGATAATGATATCCCGCGCTTCAACACCTTGCGGCATAATCAATCCAAATAAAACAAATACGGCGATCAATCCACTTAATAAATATCTTTTCCGTTGCATTACTTATCCTCCTGAGATGTGTGTTCTGGTTGTTTGACGTGTTTTCGGCGGAAGTAAAGGACCACCCCAACGATAATTAGCAATGGCAGCGCAATAAGCCACCATGAATTTCCATTTTTCTGTTCTTCGGGCGCTTTTACGCCTTCCGAATCCACAGTTTCTTCCACTTCAACCTCAGCGGTTGGCTCAACTTGCGCAACAACTTCCGCAGCCTCTGTTGCTTTAACAACCGCGGTTGCCGCAGCTGTCGCGGTGGGGATTGCCGTGGGCATCAGTGTCTCAATTACGATGATCTGCGCCTGGTCTTGCAGTGGGATCGAAGTCGCCACCACTTCCGGCGCGCTCGCGCTCACCACGATCTGCGCGTCCACCCCACTGACGGGGATTGCCTCACCAAATCGGTTGGCAAATTCCACCGCTTCCACGCTCACCGAACTGGTGCCGGCTTGTTTTCCCACAAAGTAGAGCACCAGCAGATTGCCGTCCCCGCTCTTGCCTTCGCTGGGGTTGATCTGGGACATTACAAACCGCACTGTTCCGCTTTCGTTGTCCACTTCATTAAAAAGCGTCATTCCGGCGTCCAAAAAAGTCGCCAGTCCGGGCTGAATGCCTGCCTGGTTGGGGTTTGCGTCTTCCGCCTGCAGCACATCCGGGTCAAACCTGATGGTCAGGTCCACGGCATACAGTTCCGAAACGTCGCGCACTTCCACCGGTACTTCCACGCTCACGTTCAGCGGGATCTCGAGGTCGTCAAATATGCCCACCTGCGCTCCCTGCTGCGCCGAACCCGGCACTGCTGTGCAGAGCGCCACCAGCAGTACAAAGGTGATCACTGAGCTAATTTTCCAATTCAATTGCATATTCTCTCCTATTTCAAGCCCGGTTTTTTCCGGCGATAATAAATAACAACGGCTGCGCCAATGGCAAGCAAGCCGAGAATAAACAACATTACAAAAAAGGGGCTTGGGCTGTTCCGGCTTCGCTGCAGGAAATAGCCATTCCCGCCACCGGAATTGCCAGAGCCAGCAGAGTCCTCTGCTGTTTGCGCCACGATTGCGCCGCCCTCATCCGTTGGCTTGCCAGGTTCAGCCTGCGTCGCGGTTGATGCTGGTTGGTCAGTCGCGCCTGCTGCAACCACAGCGCTTTGCGTGGCTGTTGGCGCGGCAGCAGTCTGCCCGATGCCTGCCGTGCGGGTGGGCGCGGGGGTGGCGCTGGCTGCTTTGGTCGCGGTGGGAGCCAAAGTGACAGTTTTGGTGGCAGTTTTGGTTGCCGTGACGGTCGCGCTTGGCTGGATTGTGGCAGTCGCCGTCGGAGTCAACGTGGCGGTGACGGTTGGCGTGTGCGTGAGGGTGGCAGTCGGTTGGGCTGGGATGATGCTGATGCTGCCGTTTTGCAATTCGGGCAGGCTCAGCCCGCCTTCAGAGCGGGCAAACTCCGCCTTGGTGATCATGATCGCGCTGCTGCCAGTCAACTTACCGCTGAAGGTCAGCTTGAGTAAAACGCCGTCTCCGCTCACGCCGGGGGTCGCCAATTGGGTCGCCACCAGCCTGAAACTCCCGGGCAGGTCATCGCGCTTCACCACTGCCAAATTCGAGAGCAGGTCGCCAAATTCCCACTTGACCAGGCTCAGCAGGTCGCCGTTATACTCCACCTGCACGTCAAAGGCGTTCAGGTTGTCCGCGTCGGTTACCAAAAGAGCAATTTCGCGCTGCCCGTTCACTTCCACGCTAGCTTGCGCCGGGTCCACCGCCAAAACCGTGCCGCCCTGCGCTAAAACAGGCAGGGGCAAGGCTGTCAGCAGCAGGCTGACCAGCAAAAGGAGTGCCAATCCGAGGCGCGGGATGCGGCTCATCAGGGCATCGCCTCCATCCCCTGCCCACTGGCAGTCAGAATGAGAGGAACATAAGTCAAATAGGGCCGCACGCTCACCGCGCCGTCTTCCAACGTCGCGTCAATCAGAAAAGCATCCTGTGATTCATAAAGTGCGCTGCCATCCAGGGTCAAAGTCGTGTCGCCGCCCTGCCCCAGGGCTTCAAAGGTCAGTTCCAAAAGCACGCCAGAGCCCGAAACGCCGGTGTCCACCCTAAAGCGCGTGCAGGAATAGTGCACCAGCCCGGGGTTGTTGATTTGGTCCATGCAGAGCAAACCCATGCCCAAGAATTCACCATGAATGACCTGGCTGACCCGTAAAAGCGTGGGGTCGTATTGCACAAACAGGTCGAAAGCGAAAATATCCACCCCGTCTGCCACTTCCAGGCTCACCACGCCGGTTGGGCTGATGGTGGTGTCGATTTGCAGCGGTGTGGGGTTGAAAAACAGCCGCGTGGTCGGCACCTGCGCCGCCACCGGGCTAACCAGCACCAACAGCAGCAGCAGGCAAACCACCACGAATGTCATTCGGAAAGGAGCTGTTTTTAAGCCCTCCCTTTTTTGGGGGAGGCGAAGTCCAGCCAAAGGCTGGTTCCGTGAGCGCAGCGAACGGGGGTGAGGGTCTTCATTCATAAACCATCGGTGTTGGAAATTGGCCACACCGCAAGCCCTGGTGAGGGTTACGCATCCCTTTTTTACCCTCTCCTGGGACTGCTTGCGTCCCGCTTGCGGGAGTAGGGGGTGGGGTGTGGGTTTCTTGTCATTCTGATTGTTTTCGTAGGCCGGGTTCCGGGGTTGAACCCGGCTCGCCCGATCTTCTTTTCGTAGGAGCAGGCTTCCACGCCCGCTCGCTGTTTGTTCGTTGGGCGATTTGCGGAGGGAGATGAACCCCCTCCGTACGGGTTCAATCTCGTCATTCAGCCCTGTAGGGCGGAATCCGCTTTTGTTGCGGACTCCGCCAGTTTTGCTTGCCTGGTTAGCTTCGGCGGAGTGCCTCACCCGCGCACAATAACGCGGGACAGGCAAAGAAGGGCATTCCGCCCTACGGGTTCCACTTTCTTTCATTTCATCATTCTGAGATATATTGCCTTTGTAGGCCGGGTTGCGCTCCTGCCCTGGTGAGGGTTCAACCCGGCTTGCGCAGCCATTTTTTATCTTGTCGTTCTGAGCTTCGTTTGCGAAGAATCTTGCCTTAAGATCCTTCACTTCGTTCAGGATGACAAAAAGGGCGTGACCATCCCCACTTCTCGCCCTCTCCTGGGACTGCTTGCGTCCCGCTTGCGGGAGTGGGGCATCGCGAAGCGAGGTGGTGGTTTGCTTGTTCCCAGTTCCCTGTTCCCTGTTAATAATAAATTCTAATAATTTCATCTTTTTTTTACTGCAGCCATCCCGCATACGCATCCACGGAATTCATCCCATAATTCCCAGCCACCAACGCCAGGTCAAAAATATCCACCTTGCCGTCATTGTTGATGTCGGCATCAGCGATAAAAGTAGTCTTGCCAATCTCACCCGAAACCAACGCGACGTCAAAAATGTCGATCTCGTTATTGGTCCAGATAGCGTTCCCGCCCACCAGCCGCAGTGGTGGCAGCACGTTGCCAGTTGCCAAAAGCGCGATTTGCCTGCCCATTTCGGGCGTGATGTTGAGGTAGCGCGCCTGGGCGGTCGAGACAGTGTAAACATCCATCGCCACGTTCGTGAAAACCAGGTTATTCCCGCTCACGTTGGTGGTGGTGGCATTGTAAGGACCCTGCAAAACGTATTGCCCCACCGAGAGTGTCACGGGGATTCCGCCCCGGTCCACCCTGCCCTGCAGCTCCAAACTCCCGCTGAGTGAGGTAGGTTTGATAGTGGAATTGTAGGCAACGTTCAGCGTGCCGTTTGTGGGGGTGGCAATAATCAAATGCTCATTGACGTCAGACATTTCAGCTTTTGTAAAGGTCAATGGAGTTGTCCCTGGGGTTTGCCCTCTAAAGGTCAACTTTAAGACAATTCCACCACCACTCTTTGGAAGACTACTTCCGTATTGAAAACACGAAAACCAGAGAAAGCCGGGAGAATTTTCTTGCCTCACACAACCACCAATCTCAAAGAATCCGCCAGAGGCGACACTCTGAATATTGGTAATGGTGGAGTCATAAGTCACTTTTATGTCAAACGATATAAGATCGACTGCGCCCCCGATCATAAGGTTCACCACCTGGCTGTTGGTGCCATTAAGGTATACATTGGCAGGGTCAGGCGAGAAAAAGACGGTAGTGCCGGTCTGGGCAACTGCTGGTTTAAACGCAAAAAAGAAACTGCCCAAAACCATCAGCATCAACATTAAATGCTTCCAATAATTCTTTTTCATCGCTGCCCTGCCTTCTTAAAGCTAAGGTCAATCTGTTATTAGAGCCTTTGCAGGCTGGGCTCACACCCAGCCTGCAAATTTTCCCTTATGGTTTACTTAATGCTTACTGAAGCCAAGCTCCGTAAGCACTTGCACTTGTCAGCTCATAGTTGCCGCCGACCAGTGCCAGGTCTTGAATATTGACGTAACCGTCAAAGTTGACGTCACCACAGCTATCGAGGAAATCAGTTGCGAAGGTCTTATTCCAGTCAGTACCGACCTTGCCAGCATCCAGAGTGTTGATGACATTATCCGTCCACACCGCATTACCAGCTCGCAAGCGTAGCTCGGGCAGCGTCCTATCGCCGGTCAGGGTGAACGTAACACTAAACACTCCATTCTCATCATCGACATCATCAAAATAGATGTTCAGGTATCGCGGCTGGTTGGTTGTAAAGGTATATTCCAGCAATTCCAAACCAGCGAAACCATAGTTGATGGTTGTCAGGTCAGAAGAGGTGGCGTGGTATTCGACATTTGCAGCATCTTTCAACATTAAAGGCACACCAAATCGGGGACCCGTACCTGCAAAGCGACCCTGCATGGAAACAAAACCATTGACAACAGGCAGAATGTCTGTACGAGTGCCAGTCAAGTTTGTATTCTCGACGGTTCTCGTCACACCACCAGGAAGGGTTACAGTCGCCAGAACACGAGTCGGGACCAAAGTCTGCCCGTATTCAGTTTCACGTGTGTTTTCCCAGTAGACCGTAGTACCTGTAGCATAGTCAGTCTCGTAATCAAAGCTGCCAAAGATATCAAACGGACCTGAGAATTGTTGCAGCAGTGCAACGCCATGAACCGAAGGAACAGGAGAGATGTTGGTCTGCAAAAGCTGTGTGCCAGCGAAGAGTTCAACCTTGAGCGTCAAAACCTGGTCGAGCGTGAAGTTCACCGGATGGAAGCCGGCTGTCACACCACGCACACCGCTCTGATTCATGTAAGCAAAATCTTCGGCAACGAGAACTGGATCAATCAGACTATATTCAAAGCTCGGTCCAACTTTTTCCGCCGTCAACGTGCCGCCAGGCAGAACGACTGTCACCAAAACACGGGTTGGAGGAACATTTTGTCCATATTCCGTCTGGCGTGAGTTGTTCCAACTATTGGAAACATAGGTACCAAAGATGTCAAACGAACTAGTAAGCACATTGCCTGTATGATTGTCAGGGGTTTTTAGCACATTGGTCTGTTGAGCTACATAATTAGGATCAGTGCCTGAGAAGAGCTCAACTGTAACAGAAATCGCGTCCGAGTAAACAAAATTGGTTGCCGTGAAATCAGCTGATACACCGCGCAGTACATTGTTGTTATTGTAGTAGAAGCTATCAACGTTCAGCGAGATGCCAACGATTTCGTACATCGTTCCGTTATATTTGGTCCCATAGGGGACGAACACGTACACAGTAGGATCAGCCGGATCGGTGTTGTATAAACCACCAGTAAGGTTCAAGACTAAAGGATTAACGGTCATAAAGGTTACCGCTGCCCCTGCATTATCAACCCCAAGCCCACCTGTGAAGGTGCCGCCGCTGATGTCGATTGCTGTTGTGCGAGAAACCTCACCATCATAGGTGAACTCGCGCAGAGCATAACCATGAGTGCTGGTGATCGTACCACCACTGATGTCTACCGTCATGGTGCTAAGATAACCAGCACGGTTGTAAATGAGGATAGCATCACCGGTTTGGGTATTACCATTGCTGGTTTGCGCTGGTTCGTCTTCAAAAAGACCCGTTGCCGTGATGGTTCCACCCGTGATAATCAGATCACCGGCTTTCATTTCGATAGCGTTATAACTGCCACCAATGATCTCGCCACCATTGATGGTCAGCCGACCTCCCTGAGGATGGAAGATGGCAGTTTCGCCACCCTGTACGATGCCTTCGTCGATCACGATAGTTGTTGACCCAGCGTATTGTCCTGTGAGTGAGCCATTACCAGAAATGCCGTAATAAAGGCCGGTAATAATACCGCCTTTGACGGTCACGGAAGATCCTTCGCCAAATACGAACACGCCATCAAAACCGTTGCCTTGCAGTGTGCCCTCTTGCAACGTTAGTGACCCGCCTGCGCTAACCAAAACGGCTCGGTAGCCACTTATGATCTTGCCAGGAGCCTCAGTTGTTGAGTCGGTAATGGTTAGGTCTCCTGCAGAGGTTGTAACATGCAGAGCGTTAATATTACCTGCAGTCGCCGTTTTTCCGTTCAAATCAAGCGTCAGAGCTTTGTTAACGATGACAGTCGTGGGGATGTCGATATTAGCCTGAAGCTCCAGGTTGTTACCAGCATTGGCAGCTGCAACCGCAGAAGCCAAGTCACAATAGCCCGCATTACTCTGAGTGGTATTAATAACAGCAGGGTCGAGTGTGAGAATAACGGGTGTAGTGGAAACTTCGGCTGGGATGAGGTATTGCTGATCAAATTGCGATAGCTCAACACCCGAAAGCACCAAAGAAACATCGCCTGCGACGCCAAGGAGATTCAACGGTATTGTAGCCAGCTTGCCGCCACCAACACTGTCGGATACACCATACGCTGTATAGGCGATTTGGACTTTACCTAAATCACCAACAACTGGATGGAGCTGGAAGCCTCCATCATCAAGGAATCCGCCGTTTTGGAAGGAGAGTAAATCTCCAATCGAAACTTTGTTTTCGTCAAATTCTAAATAGAAGGAATAACCCTGCAATGGGGTTGAAGTGGGGATGCCTGCAACATAAATATCAATGGTCGTTTCGGTAGTGTTTCCACAAACAACCGATGTGGGTTGGGCGATCGTTACCTGAGCCGGCAGGAACTCGGTGCATTCTGCGTTCGCGCACCAAGGGGTATAATCTGCGGTACCAACAACTTTTCCAACGGTTGGTCCTGTTATGCTCTCCCACCAGTTTACAGTGACATCCAAGATGGAGGTGTCTGTACAGCCGTTGTAAACCTGCACCTCGTTGGTAGTGGCAATCGAATTATGGTATATGTCAAGATAGCTCAGATTACATGACGTTGAATCTTTAATCCCAATACCATTCTGAGATCCGGAAATTGTGTTGTCGTACACGCTCACCAAGCCAGTTAAACCTGAGCCATAGATGCGAATGCCGCCTTTGTCGGCTTCATTTAATCCATTGCCAGCGTTGCTAATAATGTTGCCTGAAACTTCAACGTCGCCTAATCCACTGGAAACCTGAATGCCAACACCAGCGGTATTGGAAATTATATTTCTTAGGATATCAACACCAGTTGAAGCAGCAGTAATATTGATACCCGCATAATCTGTTGTATCAATGACGTTGTCAGCAATTGTCGCATTCGTCAAAAATCCAACGTAAATACCGGTATCACTGGCTGTGCTTATATTGACAAGTTTATTGTCGAGAATCGCCAGATTGCTAATCGGTGTATCAAAATGGGCGATACCATGACTCTCAACATCGTGAATATAGTTATGTTCGATCGTTACATTCTGGGTATTTCCGACATAGATTCCAGCAAGAGTACCTGTCGAAGTAACTTGACCTGTAACTTCAAAGCCCTTGATGGTTACACCCGTTTGTGCCTCGCTATATTGCGTGCGGAAGCTTGTAACTACTGCTTCAGGCTGACGTTCTCCTGTTACAGGGCTGATATCGCTGTTGGGCCCAAGTATGGTCAAGGATTTGTCAATCAGAACATCTTCAGCATAAGTGCCCGCTGCGACATGGATGATATCCCCAGCCGTAGCAAGGTCAATAGCCCGCTGGATGGAGCCGTCTGGGTTTACATAGACGTGGCCATCTACGAAACTTGCCAATCCAATTCCTGCCTCATCGATGCCATCCCAAATCCTAACGGCAAGATCAAAGGGATCCGTGACTGGGAATGTCGACTGAGTTAAGTCGAGGGGCGAATCGTTGTAATTAACAACAAAATAACCAAAATCGACAGGAGCTGTTGATGGACCGAAAGTTTCAGCACCCATAGCTACAATACCGCTGTCATATATGTACAAATGATTATCATTACCAGTGAAATTGTTTTCACCGCCAAGCGTAACATCTCCCGCCCCGTAAAGTAACAAGCCTGCGGCTCCCCAATTCCACTGGTCTGATGGTTCCTTGGAATATGAGTATCCGGAGAATGAGTTATCCTTTACAGAACCTGTTGCGCCGCCTTGGAAAGAGACACCATTCTGTGCAAGAATACTTGTATTACCGTGACCGGTAAAAGTGTTCCCGTCAATGATGACATTAAGAGGACTACCATATATGTTAACGTCACCCTTTTGGTTGTTGACAAATGTGTTGTCTTGAAGGCTAACTGACCGTGCTGGTTGGACCGCATTGTATGCATAGAAACCAATACCTTCTTGAGCACCATTAAATGGCGTCCAAGTTACATTAGTTACCGTGCTGTTCTTCAATACACCGTCAGCCTCAAAAAATTGCACACCAAGGAATTTTGAGTTCAGATTACCACGTCCAGCACCGTCGATTGTAAAACCATCGATTGTGGCATTTGAATGGTGAACAAAGACAATAGCCTTCCATGCTGTTCCAGTACGTGCTGGAATTTCTACTGGCGATTTGATAATCGCACCAGGTTGACCTATCAAAGTCAAGTCCTTGTCAATAATGTCAACTGTTTCTTCGTAAGTCCCAGCAGCCACCTGGATCGTGTCACCAATTGCAGCTGCGTTGATCGCGGCCTGGATGGTTGTGTAACCGAGCATTTGTGTCGCGTTGACTACTTTGTAAGTCCGCTTATCAAGCCCGATTAACGTAGAATAAGTTGTGCCATTGAGTGTAACACCACTGACATTATTCGCCCCAACCAAAACAGGAGCCTGAGCAGTGCCGATCAGCCCGCCGGTCTGACCCAAGAAGATAGGTTCATAGATTGGAGTGAGATTGATTGTGAGTCCACTTACTGTGTTGCCCGAGACATCCCCGTCATTATTTAAGCCGATCAGAGCACCAATATGAGGCTCATCTCGTAAAGTGCTTCCTGATCGCAGTTTTTCGTTAACAGTAATTGTCACATTCTGAACGGTACAATTCTTTATATTAGTATCAGATCCATAATCCACAAGAGCTGCTACATACTTAGTACCATATACCGAAGAATTCTTAACTGTGACATTTTCCAGATCCCCATACCAGTCATTATGGGAGAATAGAACTGCCGAATAGATCCTATTATTGATCGCAGTATCGGTAGCTCCAATGACAGCATCATCAATAGTGAGATTCTTGATAAGAACCGCATTATTGTTGCCAACGAACATTGCAGCATAATAACTGGCGTTAATCGTTGTGTTGGCTACTGTTACTCTCAAGTTTTGTATGGTATGGTAATTACCATCCAAAATGTTACCAGCTCCCTTTAATGCCAGTGACGGTGTCCAAGGATATTCAGCTAAATCGATGTCGACCATCAGTTTGACGGTGTTCACACCAGTCTCAAACATTGTTGGCTGGCTTGCCAGCCAAGCAAATTGAGCTGCAGTAGTCACCTCTTGGACTCCACCAACCACTGCCGGCATATCAAGCGGCTTCACGGCTGGATAAGTTCCATCCCAGGTGCTAACAGTCTGCGCCTGTGCCTGCTTGGGTGCAACTGCGAAGAGCAGCCCCACTACCAGCAGGAAAACAAAGAACTTTCCGAACAATTTCTTACTCATTCATTTCCTCCAAATTGATAAAAATAAGGTTGATTGTGATCCGGCATTGTGGCGCCGGGTTCCGCTTTGCAGAATATTGCGAGGTTGAACAATCTGGCTGTTCCTCAATAGTCCTCCCTGGTAAAAAATAAACTGTGGTTGTGATTGAATTTTGGAAAATAAAACCCCCGCAGCAGGCTTACAATGCGCGGGGGAATAGAACGAATGGTTGCTTGCGGTAAAACACGAGCCCATGCTACAGCAGTAAGAACCGAAGCTGCTGGGCTTGGTCCCCTGGGGTTGTAATGCGGTCCCAGATTTTTTTGGCGTGATCCCGATCAACACGCCACCGATTGATTCGCGAAAACTAACGCGGATTTGCGAGTTTTTTGCAATTCTACGGTCATCAGTTTTTGTTTCGTCTCCTTAAGCCACCCCCCGGGTCTTTCCCAGGGCTTAATTGACTTTTTTCGCGCCGACAGCCTTTTGCCCTCCTGACTGCCTGGACGCGTTTCTTGTGTGTGTTGCAAATCGCTCTGAGCTGCTTGCGCCTGCCCAGGTAATTTCGTTTGGTTTGCCAGTTTTCAACTGGTTTTACGCGTTGGGGGGGGAATGTTTATGCGTAATCTTCCCCTAATTACGGTTGACACAAGTTTAACACATACTTATGAAACTATACAAGGGGTCAACTTGGTATATACAATAGAATGTTAACAATTGGTAATACAACTATTTTCATCTACTTGGGCTGAGTGGATGGCACCCCTACAGCTTCACCTCCCGATCGCCAACCCTCCTCACCTATAATGGCTACGCGCAACGATTGCTGCCACAGGCGCTCTTCCGCAGGGAGGGGGCCATGGTGCTGGGAGCGAAGCGAGCAGTATTTATCTCCCTCCGCAATAATTGCAGACCACCCACCTATGCCTGCTCAAACACTGCCATATTACCCATTTTGGCTACGCGCAACACCATACCCCAGTATCGCCATCCCTATCTCTATTTTGGCTACGCGCAATGGCTATTGCCACAGGCACCTTTTCGTACGGAGGGGGTAAGGGAAGAACCCATACGCTCTTCTCCCTCAGACCGATGTCATCTTCCTACCTATACTGGCTACGCGCATTAATTCGGAGGGATTGCGGAGAAAAAGCAGATTGCACCACACGCCTTTCTTAAAACCCCACCCCCTCCATCCCCCATTCCCTTCCGCTTCGCATCAGGGATCTTCGACCGAGGAGGGGGTTAGGATCGACTACCTCCTCGTCCTACCCCTTCAAACCTGCGTCAATTTCCCACCTATACTGGCTACGCGCAACGATTCTTGATAAGAGATGATTTTTTAAGGCAGATTGCCACACTCCCTCTTGGGATGCCGAAGGATCCGACTGCGGTCAACGGGAGTTCGCAATGACGGATGAATGGGCAAATCGCCACACCTTCCCCACCTATACTGGCTACGCGCAAGATAACGTCAAGGCATTATTGCTGACCCCATTTTGGCTACGCGCAATAGATCTTTCGGGAAATATTGGAAAGGCTGATGGATCCAGGCGGAGGGAGCAAGCCCCCTCCGTACGGTGTGGATAGGCAAAATCGAAACCGCCGCACCCCCTCCATACCCCTCCTCAGAGGGGGTTAGGATCGACTACCTCCTCGTTCTACCCCTTCAAACCCGCGTCAATTTCCCACCTATACTGGCTACGCGCAACGATTGTTGATGGGAAATGAATTTTTAAGGCAGATTGCCACACTCCCTCTTGGGATGCCGAAGGGTCCGATCCCCCACAACGGGAGTTCGCAATGACGGATGAATGGGAAATCGCCACACCTTCCCCACCTCTGTTGCCTACGTGCAACGCCACACTCGGACATTCTCGCTTCACCTATTTTGGCTACGCGCAATGATCGCAGCCACAGGCGCCTGACCGCATGGGGAGGGTAAGGGAAGAACCCATACGCTCTTCTCCCTCAGTCCGATGTCATCTTCCTACCTATACTGGCTACGCGCATTAATTCGGAGGGATTGCGGAGAAAAAGCAGATTGCACCACACGCTTTTCTTTAAACCCCACCCCCTCCATCCCTGTCCTCAGAGGGGGTTAGGATCGACTACCTCCTCGTTCTACCCCTTCAAACCCGCGTCAATTTCCCTCCTATATTGGCTACGCGCAATAGTTTTTGATGGGAAATGAATTTTTAAGGCAGATTGCCACACTCCCTCTTGGGATTCTGGAGGTATCCGATAGCAGTCAACGGGAGTTCGCAATGACGGATGAATGGGGATGGTGTGCAGGTCACT
>JBCFBG010000013.1:0-42121 GCA_038562515.1 Anaerolineaceae bacterium | reverse complement strand
GTCCCGTGCCATTGCCAACCAAAATTGAAAAATACACCGTTCGCCGTTCCACCTTTATTGATAAGGATTCACAGGAACATTTCGAAATTCGTACCCACAATCGTTTGATCGATGTGCTGGAACCTGATTCCAAGACCATTGACATGCTCATGCGCCTGAGCCTGCCCGCTGGTGTTGATATCGAGATCAAGATTTAGTATAGGTTTCGACAGATTGTTCTGCTTTGTTGTGAAACAAGAGTAGAGGAATCTTTACAACTTAACAAATTTACGAGTACCAGACAGGGACTCGCATTTTTGTTTTCCTGTTTGAACGGCGATGTGAGCATCGTCGTTTTTGTTTTAATAATTTCCTTTATTTTTTTAGGCTAGTTATCATCGTCCTGAGACTCTCTGGCGATGGTTTTTTATTCTCCTCAATTCTGTAGAGCGCAGATATTTGTAGGCCGAGATTGGATGTGATTTACGCCCAGTGACTATCAAAATTCTGTTTCCACATTCAATCCGGCGATGCTATTGACAACGCGATTGTTCGGGAAGCGGCACTAATGCCGGATTGAAAGCGGACAAATGTAACATCACGTGTGGTCACGGCGCTTTCAATCTCGGCCTACAGGTAAAGAGGCGGTTGTATTAATCTCTTATGTTGCAACGATACAAGTGAGCCAAAATGATCACCTCATCCACCACTTTGTGGTCCCCCTTCTCCATAGGAGAAGGTTTATGGCTCTTTGTAAGCGCCAAATTTTGGCAAAACCATAGGGTTTATGGGAGAAATCTCATCTGTTGCAGGATTCAACAAATAATACCCGCCATCCCTGTGAAGAATGGGTATGTGCCTTTGCTGCTTGATGAAATGTTCGCGCATGTCTTCAGAAAGCCAGTAATAGCTGTCGTACTCGCTGGGATGCTCAAAGAGCAGGTTGTCGTAGATATCCAGAAACTCTTTCCGATATTGGTCACTCACTCGACTCAGGTTGCTGATAACCCAACAAACCTCTTCAAAATCCCAGTTGTACGTCAGACCAATCAGTCGGTCATCAGCACTGATGTAAGGAGAGAAGGGGAATTGCCGGCAGCTGAGCGTGCGGAAATCGCGTTCACAAAAAGCGGGACCCTTACAAGCCATGAGGTGCATGTAATTGGGGGTCTCTGCTTGCATTTTTTCTTTGTCGATTGGGTCGGCGGGGCATTCATCTCCGCGCAAACGGTGCCAGAGCTTGGTGTTGGCTTTCAGGTAAGTCCACTCTTCTTTTAAAGCTACAGGCACAGCCACACAAATGTCGCAGCAAAAGGGCATGCCGGAAGGGTTGAATTGCCTACAGATCTGCCCGCAATCCACCTCACAGATGGGTGAATCGAAGCGATTATAGAGATTCAAAATGTCGAGGTTGGGTTTGTAAGCCATGCTGAGTATTTTACACTGATTTACTGAAGGCATTAAGGTGCGATGATGGAGGATGCCTGCGGTGATAACACCCTCAGTCATGAGGCCAGCGTGAACCCCAAAGCATAACCAAACCTTCTTTGAACAAGCGTCAAGGTTGGGTTTGAAGCCAGTGGGGGAAGAAAGATCGTTGCCCTATCAATTATAGGTTACATATACAAACATTGTACATGCAGCCATCTGTTTTTGAACCCAAGCCTTCAATTTGATATATTTCAATTAGTACAAATTTTAAATCCAGCGCACATTAGAACCAACTTAACAATCAAGAAAAATAGGATAACCAGACACCGGTCTTCAAGGTCATTGTTCTGGGAAATCGATGAGGCAATTTATCATGAAAAGAGCAAATAACTATTTGTTGACCTTGACCATACTATCAATTTTCCTTAGCGCTTGCAACGCCGCTACTTTTTCCCCTCCTACCGAAATTCATCTCAACCACAGCGATCAAATGGGGCAGGCGGCGGTTGCTGTGGATGCTGATGGGCGGTCTCACATTGCTGGGGTTATCAATGACCGCATTGTGTACTATCGCACACGCTTTGGCGAAAAACTGGTTGCGTTCGAAATGACAATGACTGGCTCAGGTGCCAACTGGAAGCAATACAATCCGGATATCGCCGTACTTGATAGTGGCTATGCATTTGTGACCTGGGTGGAGCAACGTGGCAGCCAACAAAAATATGCGTGTTATCAACAGATCCCAAGTTTTGTTCCAATCGAAGGCTTTGATAAAGACTGCGATCCACTTGACGATGCCCAGCAAACCGCAGGGAACGTTTGGGTGACTGCCAGCGGCACCACAGCATATGCAGTCTATGACAGACCAGCTGGGAATGGACGCACCGCTGACCTCTGGTATCAGCAGTTAGCGGGTGGGTCTGCCATCGGGCGAGTGGATTGGTTCTTCGGTGAGTTGAAGACGGTAGAGATTTACAGCCTGGATTTGGGCATTGATGAAGGCGGATTTCTGCATGTTGGTTATCACTACAACTGGACCATTAACGGCGCTCTCCCCTTTGCTGAACGCATGGAACTGCGATCCAACCGTGCCACGCAAGCAGATGGGCAGATGAGCCAGGTTTGGTTGCTCTCGACCTGGTTCCTGATCCATTACACTCCTGTCAGCCTGTCGTTCTATTATGTCGGACCGACCCAGCGAGTCGCCCTTGCATATGGCAGCTACGTCCAGGTTTATGTTGATTCCTGCACAACGGCAGGCTGCCTATCCACTTCAAATGATGAGGTATATTGGCCTAGTGATTGGTGGACCAATGCATTGCTCAATGAAGTCAAGATCCTGGGTATAGGTGAAAAGTTACATGTTGGATTCACTGGAAATTCAAATGCCACACCCATCACAACCGACCAGGTTTATTACTCAGGTGATGCCTTGGGTCCAATTAATCCGAATCTAGTTTCAACTGGAGCACTCACCGGGAAACACGGCCTTTCCATTACCCAGGCAACTGCACGTCCAGAAAACGGTAATGGTATAAGAGCGGTTCTAGGATGGGGAGAGACTAGTCAAACCGCGAACGAGATCTATGTTTATGACGGTACCAACACCTTGCAGATTTATGAGACAAGTTGTACCTCAAGCATCCCACGTACAGATACGGGGTCATATGGCTTTTATGTATCCGGTGTTTGGGATGATTGCGGTGGTACCAGGTTTTCAGCAGAGGCGAAACTCCAACGATTACCATTGATTGTAAAATGACCTGTGATGTTGCAAGGTCAGGGAAACTGTTGGGCATAACAGCATTGAGATCGGAAAAACATATTTATTAAGAACACAGCCGAAATACTCAGTTTTGTATCCACCCGAACAAAGTGTTCGTGGTAGAATTGCTGAGCGCAAAAAGACACCATGAAAGGCAGATAATCTAAAAAAGACCCTTGCGCGCTGAAAGGGGTTATGATATATTTGATAGGCTACCCAGAGGGTAGCTATTTATGTGTGACAATTTAAGAATGCCTCCCGCGTGGGCAGACCGCTTCACAGGGACCATTAACTGAATTGTGCGGAGATGATGCAACTTGCCCAGGTTGACAGTCTCGCAAGAATACTACTACAGGAGAATAGCATGTTAAAAGGGCTAATAGGAAAAAAGATCGGTATGACCCAGATCTTCGATGGAGACGGCCGCGCCGTCCCGGTAACATTAATCGAAGCTGGGCCATGTTTTGTTTCCCAGGTCAAGACATCTGCTCAAGACGGTTACAACGCCGTGCAGTTGGCTTTTGACGAGGTGAAACCCAAACGACTCAGCAAGGCTGAGCTTGGTCATTTAAAGACCAATAACCTCCCTCCAGTGCGAACTCTGCGTGAGTTCCGCACCAACAAATTAGATGGTATCACTGCCGGTGACGAATTAAAGGCTTCAGTCTTTGAAGTTGGCGATTTTGTCGATGTGATCGGTACGTCCAAAGGTAAAGGCTTTGCAGGCTCAATGAAGCGTCATGGCTTTGCCGGTGGTTCTGCGACCCATGGTCAGTCAGACCGCCAGCGCTCACCCGGTTCCTCTGGTTCCGGCACGACCCCAGGTCGTGTTTACAAAGGTAAAAGACGTCCGGGACGCATGGGCAATGTCCGGGTGACCTCTTCCCACATCCGTGTAGCTTTGGTTGACGCTGAGCGTAACCTTCTTGGTGTTCAAGGTTCTGTTCCTGGCGCCAAGGGCGGCACCGTCATGATCAAGGCGGCTCGCAAGCAATAGCTTGTGGTGAATGGAGAATGTGAAAATGAAAGTTGACGTTTTTAACTTAAAAGGCGAAAAAACCGACAGCATCGATCTGCCCGAAGAAATCTTCGCAGCCAAGATCAATGTCGATCTGATGCACCAGGCTTACCAACGCCAGATGGCGAACGCTCGTCTGGGTACCCATAACACCAAGCGCCGTGGTGAAGTTCGCGGTGGTGGTGCCAAACCCTGGAAACAGAAGGGCACCGGTCGCGCTCGTCGTGGCAGTATGATCAACGCCCAGTCCGTTGGTGGTGGTCGTATCCACACACCGAAACCGCGTGATTATACCCAGGCCATGCCGCAGAAAATGCGTCGTGCAGCCCTGCGTTCTGCTTTGACCGTGGTTGCTAATGATGCCAAACTGGTTATGGTAGACAGCATGGAAATGAAAGACGCCAAAAGCTCAGACCTGGCAAAAGCCATCAAGATGCTCGCAGGCGACAAACGCGCCCTGGTCTTAGTGCCAGATAAAAGCGAAAAGAATGAAAATCTGATCAAATCCGGTCGCAACCTGGCAGAAGCCAAGCTGCTCCAGGCAAACTACCTGAACATCCGCGATTTGCTCAGTTTTGAAAAAGTAATTATCCCACTTGCTTCACTTGAAGTGATCAAGAGTTATCTGGGATAGGAAGGTGTAGCAGAATGAGTATTTCCGTTTTTGATATCCTGCGACGCCCCGTCGTTACCGAAAAATCAAACTACCTGGCCAGCAAGTTGAACCAGTACGTGTTTGAGGTCAATAGCAGTGTCACCCGTGAACAGGTGAAAACCGCTGTTGAAACCGCTTTCGATGTCGATGTTGTACGCGTCAATATCATTAATCTGCCCGCCAAGGCACACCGCAACTCCCGCACCCGCCGTCTGGTCGTGCGTAACAGCGGTTTCAAGAAAGCGATTGTTACCCTCAAAGAGGGTGACCGTATTCCAGTGTTTGAAGGAGTGGAATAATGGCCGTTAAAGTATTCAAGCCCAAGACCCCTGGTCAGCGTCATAAGACCAGCTATACGTTTGAAGAGATCACCAAGACCACGCCCGAACGCAGCCTGACGGTTATCCGCAAGCAGCATTCCGGTCGCAACTCGATGGGTCGTGTCACTGTACGCCATCGTGGTGGTGGTGCTCGCCGCCAAATCCGTTTGGTTGACTTCAAACGCGAAAAAGTAAACATCCCAGCCAAAGTCATGGCGATCGAATATGATCCGAACCGGACTGCCCGCCTGGCTTTGCTTTTCTATGCTGATGGCGAAAAACGCTACATTATTGCTCCGATTGGTATCAAAGTTGGTGACACCTTAATGTCTGGCGTTGGTTCAGAAATTCGTCCCGGTAACAACCTTCCGCTGGCAAACATCCCGGTTGGTACAAACATCCACGCCATAGAACTGCACCCTGGCAAGGGCGCCCAGATGGTGCGCTCTGCAGGTACCTCAGCTCAATTGTTGGCTAAAGAAGGTAAGTACGCCCATATCCGTATGCCAAGTGGAGAAGTTCGCCTGGTTTTACAGGAATGCAGCGCCACGATTGGTCAGGTTGGTAACGTTGAACACAGCAATATCAAACTTGGCAAAGCCGGACGCAAGCGCCATTTGGGTCGCCGTCCAGAAGTACGCGGTACCGCGATGTCCCCGAGAGACCATCCGCATGGTGGTGGTGAAGGGCGCACTGGTATTGGTATGCCCGGTCCCAAGACCCCCTGGGGTAAACCTGCTCTTGGTTTCAAGACCAGACGCAATAAACGTACTAATGACATGATTGTTCGCCAGCGCTCCAAGTCCAAGCGCAAATAGCGAATGAGAGACAGAAAAGGAATTTGAAATGTCGCGATCATTGAAAAAAGGGCCATTTATTGACCCGAAATTATTGAAAAGAATCGAAGAGATGAACCAGAATGGCGAGAAAAAAGTCTTGCGCACCTGGAGTCGTGCAAGCACGATTTTCCCCCAGATGGTTGGACACACCATCGCAGTCCATAACGGACGCCGCCATGTACCGATCTATGTGACCGAAAACATGGTTGGTCATCGCCTGGGCGAATTTGCTCCAACACGCTGGTTCCGTGGTCATGTGGCTGAAAAGGCTTCAAGGTAAGGTGAGAGATGGCACAGGATATAACTGCAACACTCTCTAATTTCAGAGAATCAGCCCAAAAGACCCGCCTGGTCGTTGACCTGGTGAGAGGTAAGAAAGTTACCGATGCTTTGAACATTCTAAGCCTGACCCCTAAAAAGGCAGCTCAACCTGTTCGCAAGTTGATATATTCGGCCATGTCCAATGCTGAAGAGAATTTTGGCGTGAGCCGTGATGACCTCGTCGTTTACCGCATCTTCGCAGACGAAGCCCGCACTCGCAAATGGCGCCAGTTCGGTGCACGCGGTCGATTCAAGCCCCAGTTGAGACGCAGTTCTCACGTGACCGTTGTATTACGCGAAGTCGAGTAAAGGTAAGGAGTAAACTATGGGTCGTAAAGTACATCCAATTGGTTTTCGTCTTGGTATCAACAAGCCCTGGTTAGGGCGTTGGTATGCCGAAGGCAAAGAATACACCGAACAAATTCACCAGGACATCAGGCTGCGTGAAGTGGTGATGAAAGAAACTGATCGTGCTGGCGTTTCATCTGTAGAGATCGAGCGCTATCCCGGTAAAGTGAAAGTCACCCTGCATACAGCCAAGCCAGGTATTCTGATTGGTCGTAAAGGCGAAAACGTAAAAATTATCAGACAAAAACTTGAAGCACTGACCGGCAAAAAGATTGATCTGGAAGTCAAAGAGATTAAATCTGCCGACACAGATGCCTACCTGGTTGCCCAGAATATCGCAAGCCAGTTGGAACGCCGAATTAGTTATCGACGTGCCATGAAACGTGCGATCCAGCAAGCACTACGCCAGGGCGCGGAAGGAATCAAGATTTCGGTTTCCGGTCGTCTTTCCGGTGCTGAAATGGCACGCCGGATGACTCTGCGTGAAGGTCGTGTACCTTTGCAGACACTTCGTGCTGACATTGATTTTGCCCGAGCTGCTGCCACAACCACTTTTGGTCAAATCGGCATCAAGGTCTGGATTTACAAAGGCATCGTCATCGATCAACCCGAAGAAAAGGTTGAATCAACCGAGGGTGTTTATATTAGCGAGTAATTTTCGTAACGAGTGAGGTAGCAGATTATGTTGATGCCAAAGAGAGTAAAGTACCGCAAGCAGATGCGCGGCCGTATGAAGGGAAAGTCCTATCGCGGCGCTGATGTCAACTTCGGTGACTATGGTTTGAAAGCGCTGGATTGTGGTTATCTGACAGCCCGTCAGATTGAAGCCGCACGCCGTGCGATCGTCCATGAAATGAAACGCCGTGGCAAGGTGTGGGTGCGGGTTTTCCCCGACAAACCATATACCAAGCGCGCAGCTGAAACCCGTATGGGTAAAGGCAAGGGTGCTGTGGACCATTGGGTGGCAGTAATTCGCCCCGGTCGGATCCTATTTGAGATCGGTGGTACCGATACTGAAACAGCCAAGTTAGCTTTGCAGAGAGCCCGTTACAAGTTAGGTTTCAAAACCAAGATTGTATCTAGAGAAGCGATAGGAGAAGGTTCATGAACGCCAAAGAAATAAAAGAACTTTCTATAGAAGAAATTAAAGCCAAACTCATGAATACCCGCCAGGAGCTAATGAACCTGCGTTTTCAAATGGTTACCGGTCAACTGACCGATACCAGCAGATTCAAAATCGCCCGTCGGGACATTGCTCGTCTTGAGACTGCTCTCAACCAACGCGCACGTAATGAGAAGGAAGGTAAATAATGAACAAACGACGTCGTTTAACCGGTACTGTCAAGTCCAATAAGATGGACAAGACCGTGATTGTTGAAGTGACCCGTACTTTCCAGCACCCCTTGTATCACAAGGTTGTGCGCAGTGTGAAAGCCTATAAGGCTCACGATGAGATTGGTTGTAATGTTGGCGATAAAGTTATTATCGTCGAATCAGCACCGATTTCAAAAACTGTCACCTGGGTAGTTGAGAGCCTTGTCAAAGTTGAGATCAGGCAGGAAACTATGGAAGCTGTTGAAGCAGCCATTGAAAAAGCGGAAGAATTAGCAGCTGAAGAAGCCGCGATAGTTCTTGAAGATGCGATCGAAGAAGAAATTGAAGAGATCGCTGAAATCGTGGAAGACGAAGAAGGTGCTGCATGATTCAACAGGAATCTCGTTTAGTTGTTGCTGACAACACGGGCGCTAAAGAAATTTTGGTCATCCAGGTTGTTGGTGGAACCCGCAGACGCTATGCCGGTATCGGCGATATTGTAACTGCAACGGTTAAGAGCGCGACACCGCAAGCTTCTGTAAAGAAGAGTGAGATCATCAAAGCGGTCATCGTTCGAACTGCCAAGGGCTACCGCCGCGCGGATGGTTCCACGATTTGTTTTGACGACAATGCTGCTGTAATTTTGGATAACGATGGCGTGAACCCCCGCGGTACGCGTATCTTCGGCCCGGTCGCACGCGAATTGCGCGAAAAAGGCTATATGAAAATTGTTTCATTGGCTCCGGAAGTACTGTAGTCAATGGTAGGAGTGTCTAAATGAAGATGAAAATCCGGAAAGGTGATCGTGTTCGCGTGATGCGCGGCGACGAAGCCGACAAGAATAAGGTCGGTGAAGTAATCCGCGTGTTGCCCAAAGAGAACCGTGTAGTGGTTCAGGGCGTGAACACTGTCAAGAAGCATCAAAAACAGACCCAATCGGGCGGAAAAACCATCCCAGCAGGGATCCGTGAATTCGAAGCCCCGATCGATCTGTCTAATGTAGCCCTGGTTGACCGGGCTGTAGAGAAAGAAGCGAAAGAAACTCGCCGTTCAAGCAAGTCGAAATCCGCTGAAGACGATAAAGCTGAAAAGAAGACCAGCCGCCGCAAGAGCACAACCGCTCCGAAGACTGAAAAAGCCAAAGACAGCAAAAAATCGGAAGCTAAGGGCAAATAAGGCGCAGGTGAATTGATATGAACAGACTACAAGAACAATACAATAACGAAATTGCTCCAGCGCTCTACAAAGAGCTTGGTTTGAGCAACGTCATGCAAATTCCTCGCATCACCAAAGTTGTTGTCAACATTGGTGTTGGCGAAGCCTTGGATAATCCCAAGGCTCTGGATGCTGCAGTAAATGATCTGACCATTATCACCGGTCAGAAGCCTGTTGTCATCGCTGCCAAGAAAGCTATCTCCAACTTCAAGCTGCGCGAAGGTCGCCAAATTGGCGTCAAAGTAACCTTGCGCGGTTATAAGATGTGGTCTTTCCTGGATCGCCTGATCAATATCGCTTTACCCCGTGTGCGTGACTTCCGTGGTATTTCAGCGGACTCATTTGATGGTCGCGGCAACTATACCCTCGGTCTAACCGAACAATTGATCTTTACTGAAATTCAGTATGACAAGATCGACAAAGTCCGTGGTATGGAAGTAAGCATTGTTACAACTGCTGAAACTGACGATCAAGCACGCGAGCTGCTACGCAAGTTCGGCATGCCCTTCAGGAAGGATAACTAATGGCTAAAAAGTGTATGCAATATCGAGAGATGCGACGTAAGTATCCCGTTCGCGTTGTGAATCGCTGTCGCGTCTGTGGAAGACCGCGTGGATATATGCGGAAATTCGGCTTGTGCCGTATCTGTTTCCGTGAATTAGCACTCCAGGGCAAACTCCCTGGTGTGACCAAATCATCCTGGTAATTTGACCTGGAGGTATGAGAATGACTATTACAGATCCAATTGCCGATATGTTAACAAGAGTTCGCAACGGCGCGTCCGCGGGTAAAGCCCTGGTCGCGATGCCGAATTCTAAACTCAAGAGTGAGTTGGCTCGCATTCTGGTCGAAGAAGGCTATATTGAGAGCTATGAAGTCGTTGATGGTAAGAGCGAAAACAGCAAGGTTTTGCAGCTGAAGCTCAAATACATTGGCGAACGTCGTAACCGCCGCTCGTTGATCACAGGGATACAGCGCATAAGCCGACCTGGCTGCCGCGTGTATACTTCCAAAAAGGAAATCCCCTGGGTTCTTTCGGGCATCGGTATCGCGATTTTATCAACCCCCAAAGGTATCATGACCGGCCATCGCGCTCGCAAGATCGGCGTTGGCGGCGAGATCCTCTGTAAGGTTTGGTAGGAGGAAGTAAATGTCGCGTATAGGTAAACTGCCAATCACCCTGCCTAAGGGTGTTGAAGTAAAAATCGATGGGAATAAGGTTCACGTCAAAGGTCCGAAAGGCGAATTGGATGAAACTTTCTCCCCGATAATCGTAATCAAGTTAGAAGATGGCACGATCACCGTGAGCCGCCCTAATGACGAACCACAGGTTCGTGCGCTCCATGGCACCACCCGTGCTCTGCTGAACAACATGATTGTTGGTTGCAGTAAGGGTTTTGAGAAGGTGCTCGAGTTTAAAGGCGTCGGTTATCGTGCTGAATTAAGTGGAAAAGACCTGGTCCTAAACCTGGGTTATTCGCACCCGATCAATGTGCCCGCGCCTGATGGTATCACTTATGAAGTCGACGCAAAAGCGCATACGATCAAAGTACTGGGTCGCAATCGTCACCAGGTTGGTTTGATCGCTTCCGAAATCCGCCATCTGCGTCCGCCAGAGCATTATCATGGAACTGGTGTCCGCTATTTGGGCGAAGAAGTGAAACTCAAAGCTGGTAAAGCTGGAAAGACCGGTAAATAGAGGTAGACAATGGCAAAAAAATCAAGAAATCAAGCTAGATTACATCGTCATGCCCGTGTCCGCAAGAAGGTATTCGGCACGCCGGAACGACCACGCATGAATGTTTTTCGCAGTATCAGCGATATCTATGTTCAGATTATCGATGACCACAGCGGCAATACGCTCGTGTCAGCTTCCAGCATAGACTCCGCTTTGCGCGACTCACTTTCAGGTAAGTCCAGAGTGGAACAAGCCCTGCTTGTAGGCGAAGAAATTGCCAAACGTGCAATAGCTAAAGGCATTTCCGCGGTTGTATTTGACCGTGGCGGCTACATCTATACCGGTCGCGTAAAATCGCTGGCCGAAGGTGCCCGTAAGGGTGGGCTGGAGTTCTAAAAGAGGATATTATGGATGATTTTCAAGCATTAGAACCACAATTTGATGAACGCGTAATTGATATCGCTCGCGTAGCCAAAGTTGTCAAAGGCGGTCGTCGCTTCTCTTTTAGAGTGACCATTGTCGTTGGTGACAATCATGGTAACGTTGGCCTGGGCACTGGCAAAGCTGGTGCTGTACCCGATGCAATGCGCAAAGCAACTGAACGTGCTCACAAGAACATGCACAAGATCAGTTTGATGGGCACCACCATCGCTCATGAAGTGATTGGCTCTCAGAGCGGTGCCAAAGTCTTGCTCAAACCCGCATCCCCTGGTACTGGCGTTATCGCAGCTGGTGGTGTTCGTGCAGTTTGTGAAGCTGCAGGTATCAAAGATATTCTGACCAAATCATTGGGCAGCGCTAATATGCTCAATATTGTTCAAGCTACTTTCGACGCTCTTTCTCAATTGAAATCTCCAGAGAGAGTTGCTGCAGAACGCGGTAAGGATATAGCAGAAGTGACCCCCTATTGGGAACGGAGGAAGAATGGCTAAGAAACAAACAGGCAAAACTCTCCGGATAAAGCAAGTCAAGAGCGGTATCGGTTATACCGTCCGGACGAAAAACACACTCAAAGCCCTGGGTTTTCGAAAAGTTGGTAATGTAGTTGAACACCAAGAAAACGATGCCCTGTTAGGTATGCTGGACAAGGTCTCCCACTTGGTTGAGATCGAAACAGTGGATGAGGAGAAGTAAGCATGCAATTACACGATCTTAAACCCAATGAGGGTAGTAAGAAGAATCGCAAGCGCGTTGGTCGTGGTATGAGTAGCGGTCATGGCAAGACCTCTGGTCGTGGTACCAAAGGTCAAAACTCTCGCAATGGCGGCGGTGTACGTCTCTATCACGAGGGCGGCAACCTGCCTTTCTACCGTAAACTACCTTTCCTGCGTGGTGAAGGTTTCACCCCGCGCAACCGTGTTCGTTACGCCGAAGTCAACCTGGATTCCTTGCAGGAATTCAAAGCTGGCAGTGAAGTAACCCCTGAATCTTTGAAGGAAGCTGGTCTGTTAAAAGGCAAAGGCTTGCCCATTAAGGTCATGGGACGCGGTGAAGTTAAAGTTGCCTTGAAGATCAAGGCTCATAAAGTAACCGAAGGTGCTCGCCAGAAGATTGAAGCGGCTGGTGGAAGTATCGAAACTATCGAGATCTCGTAGCTAGAGGAGCTGACTTAATGAAACGATCATCCTGGCGCTTTTTATGGAAATCAGAGGACATTCGCAATAAATTGCTGATGTCCCTGCTCTTGCTGGCTGTGTACAGACTGGCAGCTAATATTCCGGTGCCCGGAATTGACCGCGCCGCTGTCGCTGGGCTTTCCCAGATGACTGGCGCTGGCAGAAACCTGGTCAACTTACTTGACCTGCTCTCCGGTGGTGCGGTATCGCAGTTCTCAATTCTGGCGATGGGTGTCTACCCATACATTACCGCGCAGATTATCCTGCAGTTGCTCACGCCAGTTATTCCGGCGCTGGAGCGCAAGATGAAGGATGACCCGCGTGAAGGTCGTATCTGGATGGAAAAATGGACAGTTATCCTGACCATCCCGATGGCTCTGCTTTCTGCCTTTGGTCAAATTAATATCTTCAACCAAATGCTTCAGGGCAGCTCGATCATTTCAAACTGGGGCTTCTCAGGCGCGAACCTCTTACCGACCGTCACCGCGATCATTACCATGGTTGCTGGTACGATGTTTGGTATCTGGATCGGTCAACTCATCTCCGAGTTTGGCTTACGCAACCAGGGTCTGTCCTTGATCATTTTCTCCGGTATTGTTTCAAGATTCCCAGTCGCAATCGCAAGAATGGTTGCTGCCAAGGAAGCTTGGTGGGTTTTCCTGGTGGTTTTGGCAGTCTTTGTCCTGACCATTTTGGCAATCGTTTACGTTCAGGGTGGTCGCAGGAATGTTCCTGTGCTCTTCCCTGGTCGCCGTATCGGCAACCGTATGTCCATGCCTGTTCGCTCTCAGCTCCCACTGATGGTGAATATGGCTGGTATGATTCCGATCATCTTTGCTCAAAGCTTCCTGACCTTCCCAGCCATCCTTTCATCCTTCTTCCTGAACTCTCAGGCAAAATGGGTGAGCAATACGGCTAAGTGGTTTTACGCAGCTTTTGGCGGTGATACCTGGTGGTATCCTCTGATGTTCTTCTTGCTGGTTGTGGCGTTTGCTTACTTCTACACTGATGTGTTGTTTGCTCAGCAAAATTATGGCGATAACCTGAAAAAGCAAGGTGCACAGATTCCCGGTGTTGTTCGCGGAAAACCGACCCAGGATTACCTGACTCGTGTTCAGCGACGCATTACATTACCAGGTGCCTTTTTCCTTGGTCTGGTAGCAGTTCTACCTTTTATCATGGGATACTTCCTGCCTTCAGGCAGCAACGGGACCAGCCTTATGCAGGCTTCTGGTTTGCTGATCGTGGTTGGCACCATCCGTGAGACTGTGGAATTGATCTCAACTGAACTTCGTATGCACGGCTACGACGACAGGTTGATCAATTAGTAATTGAGTAAATGATGAACGAAAAAGCGACTTACATCGTCATGTTGGGTCCTCCGGGAGCCGGTAAAGGCACCCAGGCCAAGATTATTGCTGAAGAGCTTGGATTAGTCCACATCTCTACAGGCGATCTTTTTAGAGAAAATCTGGCGAATGAGACCGAATTAGGCAAACTTGCTGCCAGTTTTATGAACAAAGGCGAGCTTGTGCCAGATGATGTGACGATCGCAATGGTTGAAGAACGCTTGAGCCGACCGGATTGCCAATTGGGAGCCGTTTTGGATGGCTTCCCCCGCACTCCGGCTCAGGCTGAAGCTTTAGATGCTCTGCTCGCGAAAATTGGTGGTCGTGTGGACTTGGTGCCGTTTATCCATGTTCCCAATGAGACCCTGGTTGAACGCCTGAGTGGCCGCTGGATGAGTAAAGCAGGCCGTGTTTATCACGCCCTGTATAACCCACCCAAAATCAAGTGGATCGATGATATCGATGGCAGTGAACTTTACCAAAGAGAAGACGACAAACCTGAAACGGTTGCTCATCGCATCGAGGTTTATTATCTTCAGACCTCTCCCTTGATTGAGTACTATCGCGAAGCCGGTACGCTGGTGCAAATCGATGGAACTCAAACAATCGATAAAGTGACTGAAGAACTTTTGAAAGTAGCGAAAGCATAAATGTACGGTTTTGAGTCGAGAGTAAACATCAAATCGGAGTCCGAGATCGCTATCATGCGCGAGGCGGGTCGTTTGAATCGCCAAACACTTGAAGTGGTCAAGGCTGCCATTGCACCTGGTGTGACTACAGGTGAGTTGAACGAGGTAGCAGAAAGCTTCCAACGTCAACATGGGGTTTATTCTCCTTTCAAAGACTACGATCCAGGCAATGGCGTTCCTTTTCCAGGGAGTATCTGCACTAGCATCAACGAAGTATTAGTGCACGGAATTCCTGGGAAACGTAAGCTGCAAGAAGGAGATATTATCTCGATCGACTGCGGTACCGTCTACCAGGGTTTTGTAGGAGACGCGGCATTTACCGTTGGCGTTGGAGAGATTTCGCCCAAGGCGCAGCATTTGATCGATGTGACCGCTAAAGCGCTCGCAATAGCTACTGCCCTGATGGTACCCGGCAATCACAGCGGTGATGTTGGTGCTGCCGTCGAGGAATATGTTGAAAGCGAAGGCTACTTCTGCACTCATACCTACACCGGGCATGGTGTTGGCAGAGAAATGCACGAAGACCCGCAGTTGACCAATTATGGTCAACGTGGGACAGGCTTTTTGCTGCGTGCGGGTATGACGATCGCCATCGAACCGATGGTCCTGGTGGGCACACGCCAGACAAGAGTGCTGGCAGACCACTGGACCGTAGTTTCAAAAAATGGCGGGCTGACTGCTCACCAGGAAGACACCATCGCAGTGACCAAAAATGGTCCGTTGGTGCTGACTGCATTGTAGATGATGTTCATGGCATGGGTCGGCGTGAAGAACACGAAGATCTATGAAGATGATAAGCCAGGAATTTTGGCGAAATAGAAAAAATGGTTTGAAAAAGCCTTGCTAAGAGCAAGGGATGCAATTATAATAAGAACTTTGCGGAGAGAAGAAGGAGACTGACTGATGAAAGTATCAGCTTCAATTAAAAAACGCTGTAACAAGTGTAAAATTGTTAAACGTGAAGGCAGACTTTACGTTATTTGCACCAACCCAAGACACAAGCAGCGACAAGGATAGGTAATAGAATATGGCACGTATAGAAGGTGTTGACCTCCCGCGCAACAAGCGCATTCAGATTGGACTACGGTACATCTTTGGTATCGGTCCAAAAGTCGCCGACAATATTTTGAAAGCAACTGGCGTTGATCCTGACGTGCGCGTCAAGGACTTGCCGGAAGACGAAGTTTCGAAACTCCGCGAATATATCGGTCAAAATCTAACCGTCGAAGGCGACCTGCGCCGTGAAGTTCAGATGAACATCAAGCGCCTGGTTGAAATCGGCTGTTATCGTGGCTTACGCCATCGCCGAAACCTGCCTTTGCGCGGTCAGAATACCCGCACAAATGCCCGAACCCGCAAGGGGCCAAAACGTACCGTTGCTGGTCGTGGTCGCCGCCGCGGAGCAACCAAGAAATAATATCAACATACTGACTCAGGTCATTACCTGTTGGGGTTCCCTTTCTCCCCAGCGGCAAACGGGTAAAATGCGAGTCAGTGTTGAAAGATTGAGTGAGGAAGAACTATGGCTAAACAAGCACGTACAGCGCGTCGAACAACAGGTTCCCGCAAAGTTAAGCGCCAGATTTCGGCAGGACAGGTGCACGTTTTTGCGTCCTTTAACAACACGATCGTAACTGTGACTGACCTTCAAGGCAACACCGTTTGCTGGGGCAGTTCTGGTTCCGCCGGTTTTAAAGGTTCCCGCAAGAGCACACCCTTCGCTGCCCGAATGGCGACCGAACAGACCATCAAAGTAGCTCAGCAAATGGGTTTACAGGAAGTGGAACTGTTCGTCAAAGGTCCTGGCCCCGGTCGGGAAGCTGCCATTCGTGCCGTACAGGCAATTGGTCTGAAGGTCGTCAGGATTACTGATCTGACCCCTGTGCCCCACAACGGCTGCAGGCCTCCTAAGAAACGCCGCGTGTAATACAGAAGAAAAAGGATTAAATTATTATGGCAAGATATACAGATGCAGTTTGTCGTTTGTGTCGCCGCGAGGGTGAGAAACTGTTCCTCAAGGGAGCTCGTTGTTATACTCCCAAGTGCGCGATCGAGAAAAGACCCTATCCCCCAGGGATGCATGGGAAAATGACTTCTTCACGCCCAAGTCGTGAATCTGACTACGGTAAACAATTGCGTGCAAAACAAAAAACCCGCCGTGTTTACGGTATCTACGAACGTCAGTTCCGCCGTTTCTATGGAATGGCTGATGCCATGCGCGGTCAGACCGGTACCAACCTGCTGACCATCCTGGAAACAAGACTTGCGAATGTCGTTTATCGTCTTGGTTTTGCGGCTAGCCGCCCCCAGGCACGTATCCTGGTTACCCATGGTCACTTTTTGGTGAACGGTGGCCGGGCAGACATCCCATCATATGGGATCGAAGTTGACGATGTTATCAGTGTAAAGGAAAGTTCCCGAGACAATGCTTTCTTCAAACATTTACGTGAAGAAGCTGAAGGTCGAACCGTGCCAACCTGGTTGGCTCGCGATTTGAACAACCTGTCTGGTCGAATGTTGCGGACACCGGAACGGTCTGAAATTGATGGTAACCTCAACGAGCAACTGATCGTTGAATATTATTCTCGCTAATCAGGAGTCTTAAGGCGGTCTTTCAACACCGTTAGACTGAGAAGAGGTAAACCGTGACAAAAAAAATGGAATTGGTATCACCCAAAGTAGAGCGTTCAGAAGAGCTGCGTGATTATGGCAAGTTCACGATAAGCCCATTGGAACGTGGATTTGGCGTCACCCTTGGTAACGCACTACGCCGTGTGTTGCTTTCTTCCCTCGAAGGCGCTGCGATCACATCGATCCATGTTTCTGATGTGATGCATGAATTTAGCACCATTCCTGGTGTTCGAGAAGATGTCATCCAGGTTATGTTAAACATGAAAGAATTGCGTTTCAAGCTCCATAACGTGGATTCAGCAGCCATTCATCTCGAGGTTAAAGGACAGGGTACGATCACAGGTGCAGATATTGAATGTCCTCCCGAAGTAGAGATCATTAACCCCGAATGTGAACTCTTCAGCATCAGCGAAAACGACGCTCATGTTGAAATGGAGATGACAGTGGAATCCGGTAGAGGATATGTCCCAGCGAATGACCGTTCTGACCATATGGCGATCGGTGTCTTACCTGTGGATGCGATTTTCTCTCCTGTTCGACGGGTAAATTGGGAAGTCACCAGCGCTCGCGTTGGTCACAGCACCGATTATGATCGCCTGACACTCGAAATTTGGACTGATGGCACAATTTCACCTGAAAAAGCACTGATCGAATCATCACGCATCCTGATGCGACAACTTGGAATTATCAGCGGCACCAGCGAAGAAGCACTCACAAAACCGGTAGAAGTAGTTGAAGTAGAACAGCCAGTCGTCAATCGGGATGTTATTGAGACTCCCATTGAAGCACTTGACCTGGGTGTGCGCGTCTTCAATTCTTTGAAACGCACCGGGATCACCACTGTCGGTGATGTGATGGAACTTTTGGACAAGGGTGAAAGCGCAATGCTCTCCATTCGCAATTTTGGAGAGAAAAGCTTGTCTGAACTGAAAGCCAAGATGATCGAAAAAGGCTATATGAAAGAAGAAGTGGAGAACGAGTAATGCGGCACCATATAAAAGGATATCGCCTTAACCGCAGCATGGGTCATCGGACCTCCATGCGAAAGACGATGATAAAACAACTATTTGAACACGAACGAATTCAGACCACCTTGGCGAAGGCAAAATCAATTCAACCCGATGCCGAGAAGCTGATCACCCTGGCTAAAAATGTCCTGAAAGCAGACGAAGCCATTAAGGTCAACGCTCGTCGCCAGGCAGCCGGTGAACTTGGCAATGCAAGCGGTGAGATTGTTAAGAAATTATTTGATGATATTGCTCCGCGTTTCACCTCCCGTAAGGGTGGTTATACCCGACTGCTCAAACTCGGACCCCGTCAAGGCGACAACGCTGAGATGGTCGTTTTAGAGCTGGTCTCGGAATAAACGCAGTGATTTAGAATCGCCTTTCAGAAGAAACGACGAAAGGCATGGCACATTACAAACTTATCCTCGCTTACGAAGGCACGCAATACAGCGGCTTTCAGCGGCAATTGGAAAAACCGAGCGTACAAAGCACCTTTGAGGCGGCTTTGAAGGCATTGGGCTGGCAAGGCAGGAGTATCCTGGCAGCTGGTCGGACCGACACAGGCGTACATGCCAGCGGTCAGGTGGTCAGTTTCGAACTTGATTGGAAACATGGCGACTATAAATTGCTCACAGCTTTGAATTTTCATTTGCCAGCTGACATCCAGGTTCAGAGACTGGAGCAGACAAGTGCTCAATTCCACCCCCGTTATGACGCACTTGCCCGCAGTTATCTTTACCGCTTGTATTGGCAGCCTGCCCGTGATCCCCTGAGAGACCGTTTTGCCTGGCGTTTGGATTCCGCCCCTGAAATCGACCTGATGAATGAGGCGGCACAATATATGCTCGGCGAACACAACTTTATCGCATTTGGACGCCCTTTGTCTGAATTTGGTACAAGCATCCGCAGGATCGAGCAGGCAAAATGGGAGCGAACAGGAACGGACTCGATGGAATTCGTCATTGCCGGTAATGCTTTTCTGTACCATATGGTCAGAAGAATTGTTTATGTACTGGTGAAAGTGGGATTCAGGGGAGTTCCCGTGGAGATCGTACCAACAGGGCTGCAAACAGGCAGTACCGGGATCGTATCCATGGCACCTGCCCGAGGACTTACCTTGACTGATGTCAGGTATGCTGAGGATTTGGAAAAATTATAGTTTGCCCAGGCGTAAAGCTTAGGGTATGTACTTATAGACGGAGAATGTTAAAGTGGAAAAAACATACTATCCTAAAGGACAGATTACCGGCGAGTGGTACCTGGTGGATGCCACCGGTAAAACCCTCGGCCGCCTTGCGACCAAAATTGCTGAAATATTGGTCGGCAAACACCGCCCCGACTTCACCCCTGGTGTTGTTTTGGGAGACCACGTGGTAGTGATTAACGCAGAGAAAATCTACTCAAATCCAACCCGTGTGGGAGAGAAATTTTATTATCGTCACTCCGGATATCCTGGTGGCTTACACAAGGTGGATTACACCAGGCAGCTTCAAAACAACCCGGACCGCATCATTCGTTTTGCAGTCCAGGGCATGCTGCCCAAGAACCGCCTGACCCAGCGCTACCTGGACAATCTGAAAGTCTATGCTGGAACTGAACACCCGCATCAGGCACAGGACCCGAAACCCCTGGATCTGGAGTAATAAAGAGGAAACATGACACAATATACTGAAGCAGTTGGTCGTCGAAAAGAAAGCACAGCCCGCGTTCGTGTGTACGAAGGCACAGGCGTTTTTACTGTTAATGACAAAGAACTAAACGAGTACTTCCCCCGCCTCGGCGATGCCCCTGCCATTTTGGGAGCATTGGAAGTCACTGGTCGTCCTGTCACATCCTTTGATGTTACTGTCAAAGTCGAAGGCGGCGGCGTTAGCGGTCAGCGCGACGCAGTCAAGCTTGGTTTGGCCCGCGCCCTGGTCTCCATGGACGAAACCCTGCGCAGCGCTATGCGCGGACACGGTCTTCTTACTCGCGATCCTCGTGTCAAAGAACGCAAGAAGCCAGGTCTCAAGCGTGCTCGTAAGGCCCCGACCTACACAAAGCGTTAGTTTTCGAAGAATCATTACTATCAGGGAGATATTTTATTGTCCCCCACAATTTTGACTCTTGGATAGTTTGGGTTTGTGTGGAATCCGGCATAAGTCAAAATGAATTACAATCAAAAGGCTGCCCTTTGTTATGGGGCAGCCTTTGCTATTCAGTAGTATTGGAGAGACTTGCTGGTTCGCAATAAGTGCCTGCAGCGCCTTCTCAATCAAATAAAAACACGGAATAGCTGGTGGTCATTCTCTACGGATGTGATTATCCTCCAACCCCTCCTGAGAGCGGGAGAGGGGAATAGGAAGCTAGTAAAAAATAGAAGAAATGGCACGAGTCTATCTCAACATATTCAAAGATTATACGAAGGTGCGAATGGAATTTAAAGGGATTGTGATTGTAGGGTTGGGGCCGGCTGGTGCAAGCAGTCTCACAAGAGAAGCATGGGATTGGTTGGCGCAATCCACAGAAATTTGGGCTCGTACCCGCTACCATCCAGTATTTTCTGAACTTCCAAAGAATATCATTGTGCATAGTTTCGACCAGCTCGAAAACGAATCATTTTCGGCTGATGAAAGCCTTGAAATCGCTCAGAAGATTATTGAACTTGCCCAGGAACAAGGCATGGTCACCTATGCTGTGCCCGGTAGCCCTTTCATCGCCGAAGAAACAGTGCGACAGATCATGATTCAAGTCAAAGAAAGCCAGATTCCAGTTCGCGTGATCGACGGAATGAGCTTTTTGGAACCAGTATGTTCTGCCTTGGGCTTGGACCCACATCCAAAAATGGTACTGACCGATTCGCTCTACCTTGCTTCACTCGAAATCCCCTTTTTCCCCGCTTCTGTACCAGCCTTGGTCTCCAACCTGAGACCAGGAATGGAAGCCAGCGACCTCAAGTTAACCTTGATGAACAACTATCCAGACGAATATCCGGTAAAACTCATCCACAATGCCGGTCTGCCGGACGAAATGGTGGAGGAAATTCTTCTGCACCAGATTGACCAAAGCCTGCACATCGGGCTGATGAGCACACTTTACCTGCCTGCGCGTGAAACAAGCAGAGGGTTTGAGGATTTTCAGCAGATTATCGCCCGCTTACGCGCACCTGATGGCTGTCCGTGGGACCGTGAACAAACTCACTTGAGCCTGCGCCCCTATCTACTGGAAGAAAGTTATGAAGTCCTTGAAGCGCTGGACCAGGAGGACCCTGAACACTTGGCTGAAGAGCTGGGAGATTTGCTTTTACAAATTGTATTGCACACTCAAATTGCCACCGAAGAGCAGGATTTCAATATGACCGATGTGATCTCATCGATCAGTGAAAAAATCATCCGTCGCCATCCCCACGTATTTACTGAGTTGGAAGTCAATTCTGTTGAAGGCGTTTTGAACAACTGGGAACAAATTAAGGCTGAAGAACGCAAAAATAAGGGCGAGGAGCGTAAGAGCATGCTGGATGGTATTCCGGTCGCTCTGCCGGCTCTGACCCAGGCAGACCAGATCCAACAACGCGCTAAACGTGTCGGCTTTGACTGGAAGACGATCGACCCGGTTGTCGCGAAAATCCATGAAGAATTGCAGGAACTGAAGGAGGCTACAACCCCGGAGGAGAAGCAGTCCGAAGCTGGAGACGTCTTATTTGCGGTTGTAAACCTGTTGCGATGGTTGGAAATTAACCCCGAGATGGCATTGAGGGAAACCAATACCCGTTTCCGCAAACGCTTCGGCTACATTGAAAAAGCAGCCGCCAAACAGGGCAAACACGTTGATGAGTTTAGTTTTGAAGAGCTTGACGCCCTTTGGGAAGAAGCTAAGCAAGAAAAATTGTAGACTATTCTCGTGTCGGGACGAGACAAGCACATAAGGCCTGTCTTGCCTACAGTGTTGGTGAAGCGCTTTCCAGCGCGGGAATGCAACCCAGAGAATGATAGAATTGTCTCGCAACTGATACAAAAATGAATGAGGTTAACCCTTTGTCGACTCTCGAAGTGAATCACAGGACGGCTGGACAACAAATCACCAGAGCTGCCAGCATCGTTATGGCGGCGTACATTCTGACCACACTGGTTGGTATTGTACGAGGATCGGTTATTTCCCATGCTTTTGGTACCAGCCTTGAGTTGGACGCCTATAATGCGGCTAACCGTGTGACCGAACTGCTCTTCAATTTGACCGCAGGCGGTGCCTTGGGTTCGGCTTTCATCCCCATGTTCACCGGCATGCTTACGCGGAAAGATACCCAGAGCGCCTGGAAGTTGGCATCGGGGGTAATCAATGCACTCCTGCTGATTCTCATTGGTGTATCTGCGTTGATGTGGATCTTTGCTCCCATCATCGTGGATAAGATATTGTTCGCGCTGGTCACCAATGCTAACCCAGCGATGCTGGGGCTAACCGTAACTTTGCTGAGAACTATGCTGCCAACCGTCATCATTTTCGGGGTCAGCGGGCTGGTAATGGGAACGCTGAACGCTCACCAAGTCTTCTTGTGGCCTGCATTAGCCCCGGCGATGTATTCTTTAGGTCAAATATTTGGCACGCTGGTTTTGCCAAAATCAATGGGGATCCAACGGTTGGCGGTTGGGGCAGTGATTGGTGCCCTGGGTCATCTGGCTCTGCAACTTCCCACGCTATTCCACTTGCCCAATCGGTTTTATGAAAAAGCAGCCGGAATTAAGGATGCAGCAGTTCGACAAGTTTTGAAATTGATGGTACCGCGCATCATTGGTGCTGGCGTGGTACAGCTAAATTTTGTTGCGAACACCATCATTGGTCTTTCGCTAGGAGAAGGTACTGCCAGCGCGCTAACGTGGGCATTCACGATCATGCTTATGCCTCAGGCTGCCATCGCCCAGTCAGCAGGAACTGCATCGCTGCCCACGCTTTCGGCACAGGTGGAACTGGGTCAATTTGGTCAATTCAAACAAACCCTATCGGGGATCATGCGTGTGATGCTGCTTCTGGCGCTTCCGGCAACCGTTGGTTTAGTCATGCTTCGGGTCCCGATTATTCGAGTATTGTATGAACGTGGAAGTTTTGACGCCTCCTCTACCCAGATGGTGGCTTGGGCACTACTATGGTATGCGGCGGGACTGACGGGGCACAGCCTGGTTGAGGTTTTAAGCCGGGCATTTTATGCCATGCACGATACCAAAACCCCTGTCATTGTTGGCGTGCTGGCGATGACCGCTAACATCCTCTTGTCGTTTGTTTTTG
The DNA here is from genome assembly GCA_038562515.1 of Anaerolineaceae bacterium. Taxonomy (GTDB): domain Bacteria; phylum Chloroflexota; class Anaerolineae; order Anaerolineales; family Anaerolineaceae; genus Mesolinea. Next base: position 18,690 of record JBCFBG010000013.1, on the reverse strand, counting down.
CACGTCTCTTCGGCGAAATTGGTTGGTTGCCTTTGGGAGGGCTTGCCTTTGCCAACAGCCTGGCAACGGCGGTAGAGTGCCTGGCTTTACTGCAAATATTGCGAAAACGGCTGAAGGGATTGGAAGGCAGACAGGTTTTGCACACTGGCTGGCAGGCTCTGCTTGGCAGTGCTGTTATGGGTTTGGGCTTGTTTGGTTGGTTAGCGTTGGCTGGCGAACAGAGTAAGTATGTTGTGCTTGCAGGCGGGGTGGTGATTGGTCTGATTGTCTACGCTGGTATGCTCGGACTGCTAAAAGTGCCTGAATTGCGCTCGATCCTGAAGAAACTCAAATGCAAAATGGCAGAAAAAGGTTGACGATATTGTCAATAGACCTTCAGTTTGAGGGTTACAAAAAAGCAAGCGCGAAATATTCTGGACTAAAATGCGGCATAATCGAGACTAATTCATAACCCGAAACAAAAAGATTGGATGTTAACCTAATAGGATCAAATCTGGTCCAATCTAACCGAATAGGCTTGATAGCCGATTGATGAAAATTGCTGAAAAATACCCCTTGACATTATTACAAATGTAATTATATAATGCCATTATTACAGCTGTAATAAACGCAAGGAGGCAGGTATGAAAAATTTATCTGAGAGCGAATTGGCAATCATGATCAAGGTTTGGGATGCAGGAAGGCCGCTCAGTTTTGAAGAAATCTTTGACTCGGTCAAAGAAAGAAATTGGACTGAAGCAACTGTACGTACATTTATCCTGCGGATGATGAATAAAGGGTATCTCGAAAGTGAAAAGTCAGGAAGGATCAGCCTCTACTCATCCAAAGTGAGCAGGAAATATCTTGATCACCAAAGTCAATCGTTGATCAGCAAACTATACGACGATTCAGTTCAGAACTTTATTGCGGGGCTCTATCAAAACCAAGCCCTCAGCAAACAAGACCTGCAGGAGTTAAAAAACTACCTGGAGGTGATATTAGAGGAGAGTTGAGATGGAAAATATCCTCCTTTCCAGTTTGATGATATCGTTTCTGGCGTTAGGCGTTTTGTTGTTCCGAAAATTTGGGGCAGATCGTTACAGCCGTAGATTAGCCAGAGCATTGTGGATCATCGTGATCTTGCGAATGTTGATTCCCTTCAATCCATTGGGCGAGCGAAGTCTGATCAAATTGCCCAACAATCCGTTGCTATCCAGAGAGATTCAAGCAACAGTTCCGGGCTTTGTCTCAGAAACCGAATCGCAGCCAGTCGTTGGAGAAAATGAAGATCCATCCCACGGAGAATTGACATCCTCCCAATTAATGGATGGTAAGCTGACTGCTCCGGTTTTGGTTGGTAAATCAACCACGATCACTCTTGAGAAGGTCGCGCTCTCTATCTGGCTGGTAGGAATGAGTGCCTCTTTTGCGTTGGTTGCATGGTCCCACTTTAAGTTCCATTCAGAGCTAAAACGGCGAATCCAAAGAGTGGATGAGCGAATGCTCGAGCGGATCCAGCAAGAACTTGGCCGCAAGGTTGAGGTCTTTTCGGTCGAGGGCAACGAGAGCCCCATGGTGATCAATGTGTTCAAACCAGCCATTGTCTTGCCCCGTCAATTGTTGGAGCAAGCCACTGAAAAAGACTTTTCCAAACAGTTAATGTTCGTCTTGCAGCATGAAAATGACCATATTACAAAAAAAGACCTGCTTATCAAAATGCTGTACTTGATTGGCAGATCGATCCATTGGTTCAACCCATTGGTTTATCTTGTCGAATCTTGTTTGAACGAAGACATAGAACTGGCAACCGACGAATCGGTTACCAAGAAATTGGACGAGAGGCAGAGAGCAGCGTATTGTCTCTCAATATTGGAAGTGGCTGAAGCATTGCCTGCAATGGCAAATAACTACTCCAGCCGCTTTACTGGAGATTTAGAATCCATGAAAAAGCGAATTTCATCCTTATTTAACAAAAACCGAAGCAAACATGGTAGGATGATCCTGATTGCCATTTTGCTGACGGCTTTCCTTACAATTGGTTTGGTAGGCTGTGAGATGCCTCTGCCCACGGAGGTCCCGACCCAGGTTGTCGCAACAGAAACCAGTGAACCGACTGTAGAGGTTACAGAAATAACAGAAGAACAGACTGAGGAAGCGACCCCACCTCAGGAAGCTACCTCAGAACAGACCATTCCGACCAACCCTGCTCCGCCAATAGTTGCGGATGATATTGACCCGGAAGAGCAAGTGCTCATCGAAGGTGGCACATTTTGGATGGGCTGTGATGAGGAAAATAATGCCGGCTTTGGCTGCCGACCATCGGAGCTGCCTCGTCATGAGGTGACTCTGGATCCATACCAGATCGACCGTTACGAAGTCACTAATGGTCAATATCAACTTTGTGTTGATGCGGGTATTTGCCAGGCACAAAGACCAATTCCGGCTGGATTGTATGCAGAAACCGGTCAATCCGATTCGTTTGCCAATTATCCGGTAACCAATATCAGTTATGAAGACGCAAAAAACTATTGCAGTTTCGTTGATAAGCGCTTGCCTACCGAAGCCGAATGGGAGATGGCAGCCAGAGGAAGCGGTGAGACCGTGTTCCCTTGGGGAAATGAGAATCCGGATTGTACCCAAGCAAATAGCATAAATCCCTTGAACGCGACCGCATGCGTTGGAGGAATCATGCCGGTGGGAAGTTATCCTGCAGGTGCCAGTAGTTACGGTGTGATGGATATGTCTGGAAATGTCTGGGAATGGGTTGCCGATGTCTATGATCCCGAATATTACGCAAATAGCCCGGCTGAGAACCCCACCGGACCAGAAGGTGGCAGTGAGTATGTGGTCAGGGGTGGTGGATTCTCTGGAAACTGGACATATTTGCGAAATTCAGCCAGATCATTTGACCTTGGTTTTTACAGCGGAGCTGATTTAGGCTTCCGTTGTGCCCAGGATGTGAATTAAAACGATTTCGGTGTGGAGGCAGTTGTGACCGGTTTAGCTGTCAAGGCTCAAAGGTTTGCTTCTGCCTCCCCATCATCAAATATCGCGAAGCCGATAGTTCCCAAATCATTATAGCTTTTGAAACCGAAAGAACGATACCAATCGTGGAGGGGGGCATTTTCTTCCCCGGAATCAGTCATGAGTACGATCTGGCGGATCCCCTCCAACATTGCCAATATCTGGCGCATCAATTGCGAGCCAAGTCCTTGTTTATGATACTCAGGACGAACCAGAATATCCTGAATATAGGCAATCGTCTGTCCATCCGTAAGGGCGCGGACAAGACCAATAAGTTTGCTGTCCATCCAGGCACTGATTACAAGGTCAGAATTTGTCAGCCCGGCTTGCAAGCTTGAGATATCTTTTGTGTAAGCCGTCCAACCCACAGAGTTATACAAGGCATAAAGTTGATCAGCATCAAAATTTTTTTGCGTGCTAAAGGTTATCGTCATTTTACACCATCAACAACCAGACCACGAAGGCGATGAGGATGCCGAGAAGAGCGCCGACAACAGCTTCGATTGGTGAGTGACCGATGATTTCAAGCAATTCCGCCCGCTCTGCCTCCTCGATTTTATGTTCTGCAACGATGGCGCGGAGAATCTGATTGATCCGTTCAGCATGAAAGCCAGCCTGCCGGCGAACGCCGGTGGCATCGTAGATCACAATCCCAGTGACCGAGAGTGAAAAAATGAAAAGTGGGTCATCCCAACCCAAGATTAGCCCGATTGCAGTTGTGACCGCGCTCATGAGTGAAGAATGCGAAGAGGGCATCCCACCGGCATTGATCAGCAAAGCTAAATCCCATTTTTTTGTACGCAAAAAACCGATTGGCAGCTTAATCAACTGGGCTACTATCCAACCCAGCATGGCAGAAATGGCGATCGGGCTTTGAAAAAAAACGAACGGATTGCCCACTAGTCCTCGCTAATCACCTGGCTGCCTTCACCAAGAGTAGTGACTCTCAATTGGGCTTTTTCGAGCAATTTGGCACATTGATCAGAGAGTTTCTTGCCTTCTTCATAGAGTGAAAGCGATTCTTCGAGGGACAATTCACTATTTTCGAGTTTGGAAATGATCTCCTGGAGAGCCGCAAAGGCAGCTTCATAATTAGCAGGTTGAGTATCGGTCATAATTTCTCCTGGTTGGAAGGGTTGAGCACAGCAGGGACTTTGCCATCAGCAAAGCGCACCTGGACTGCCTGGTTTTCACTGGTTTGACCAGCCTGGCTGACGAGCTTTCCGCTTTGAACATCATTGACGATCGCAAAACCACGCTTGAGCACAGCAATCGGACTCAAGGTCTCAAGACGGCTGTCGAGATGTTGGAGATGGACGCGAAGTTGCTGCACGTGGCTTTGAATCGTTCGGTCAAGCCGCTCGCGAAGCACATCCAAAGTCTGGATAGCATTGTTGACCCGTTGAATGGGGGAGAGCCGGCGTAAATCAAGGTTTCTGAGTTCAAGTTGATAGCTGCGCGTAGCTATCGCCTGGTTGATAGTGTCATCCAGGATGTTTTGGGCAGTCTGGAGAGAGATATAAAGATCATTGATCGTTATCGGCGTTGCCAGCTCGGCAGCAGCGGTGGGGGTGGGGGCGCGCAGGTCCGCGACGAAATCGGCGATAGTGAAATCGATCTCGTGTCCCACTCCCGAGATCACCGGTATATGTGAATTGTAGATGGCGCGTGCCAGGTTTTCGTCGTTGAACGCCCACAAATCTTCAATCGAGCCGCCTCCGCGGGCAAGCAGGATCAGGTCCAGATCTTCAATCTGGTTGAGTGAGTTCAACGACTTGAGCAGGCTGGCAGGGGCTTCAATGCCTTGAACAAGGCTGGGAGCAAGGGTGACACGTGCCAGGGGCAGGCGGCGGTTGAGGGTGTTGAGAATATCCTGCAGAGCAGCACCGCTGGCAGAGGTGATGATGCCTATATGTTGAGGTAACCTGGGCAGGGTGCGTTTATGATCCTGGTCGAAAAGCCCTTCGGCTTCCAATTTGTTCTTCAATCGCAGAAATTCCTGGAAGAGCACCCCTTCTCCAATTGGCTGCATGCTGTCAATATAGAGTTGGGCTTGACCAGCAGCAGGGTAGAAACTCATGCTACCGTGTACCTCCACGCTCTGTCCGTCCCTGGGGGAGAAGGTGAGTCGCATGGCGGAATTCTTCCACATCACAGTCCGGATCTGGGCATCAGCATCTTTGAGGGTGAAATAGAGGTGCCCGGAGCGAGGTTGGGTGAAGTTGGAAATTTCGCCTTTCACCCACACATCCCGTAAAACATCGTCTGTTTCCAGTAATTCGCGCAGATAACTGCTCAGGGCAGTCACGGTCAGGATGGGAGGGCGAAAGAAATCGAAAGAATCCATGCTTAAAGTATAAGCGATTCTTGATGGGGGAACTAAGTTTTGGAAGAGCAGGAGAGGGCTTGCATAACATCCAGCAAAGCTCGTAGGTTGGATTGGGTACTTCAACCCGGCAAGCACAAACCGTAGTATGCCAACAAGAGCCGGGTTGAAAACCGTAACCCGGCCTACACCACAGCCCGCAGGCCGGATTGCGTACTTCAATCCGGCAAGGTGGAGGAATTCATCGAGACCCTTTGCCCGGTCCGCCACAATGTCTACACCGAAGAGCTGCTTTCAAATACCGTCCGCTGATCAGAGCTGTATGCTAAAAGATATGAGCTGACAGCTATCAGCTATAATTGATTTGTTTAACGGAGGAACTATGAAAAAAGTTATTCTATTTGGTTTGTTTTTGATTTTGCTGATTTCGGCTGGGTGTGCGCCCAAGACTGACGAAGCCCTGGCAACTCAACAGGCGATGGCAGTTAAACTGACTGTCCAGGCCAGTGATATTGAAGCCTTGAAAACCCAGGTTGCCCGTCCTACAGCTACTTGTGCTGTTTGTGAAATTCCTACCTGCCCTGCTTGCCCAACGGCAACAGTCGCGCCGACTTCAACTACCCCAACAGCCATACCTGCGACTGCCACCTCCCAGGTGCGCAAAGGCGCACTTTCGGGTTCACTGTCTTTCCCCAGTGAAGGCATTCCCGCTCTACGAATTGTGGCGATGAACCCTTTGACTGGCGTTTACTACTGGCAAAATACAGTTGCTGGTCAAAGCTATTATCGCTTTGAAGACCTCGCGCCTGCAAGCTACTATGTATTGGCATATGATATTGCCAATCCTTCGAAAACATTCTTCGCGGCTTATTCCGAGGCGGTCCCATGTGGGCTGTCTGTCGCTTGTACAGACCACAGCCTGATTGCCGTTGAAGTGAAAGAGGGCGAAGAAACCACAAACATCAATCCTTCTGATTGGTATGCAGACCCAGCGGAATGGAACTGGCCAATTGACCCAACCATCAAATGGGATTAATTTGCTTTTAAAAGACTCACACCACATTTGGTGAAACTGCACCCTAATCCCCCCCCCTCTTGCTTCATTGGAGGGGGTTTGTGAATACTCAAAAGAATGAAGCAAAAATTGTTTACTGCAACAGACGAGGAGCAATTTTGAAGCGGCGAACTAACCTAAGAAAACCAGCTCTGATGATCAGTGTTATTTGTGCAATGCTTCTTCTGATGACGGCTTGTCTCTCTCTTTCCGCAAACAAGCCCGAGCGGATTCTTGTTGTGGAATTGACAGGTCCAGGGGTCCGGGTCAACCAGGGAAATGTATTTGACCTGCAATTGGTTCTTTCGAACCCTGGGCTCTACAACGTGCATGTAAGCCGGATCGTCCTACCCAAAGAAGTGATGAACAGCAGCCGCTATATTGGTTCGGAGCCCGCTTTGACGCTGCTTCAAAACGAATTGGGAGAGGGTCTGATCGAGATGGACCTGACCATCGCTCCAACTGGCGTAGAACGGTTCACGTTCCGTTTCGAAGCTGTCCAAAGCGGCATGCTGAACGGTTCAGGTGTGGTTAAGACGGATGAAAAGGACTATCCCTTTAACACCCGGGTCGATGTGGCTGGTGTGAATCCAGAAGGGTGGCAGCCTGGTACTTCACCGCTCGTCACCCCAACTGCGATCAGCACAATTCCATGGCAGTCGGTTGTTCAAATTGAAGCCACAGTGGAAATCGAAGGGGAAGAAATGGTTGGCTGGACGGGTTCCGGAACGATCATCAGCCCGGATGGATTAATTCTGACCAACGCGCATGTGGTGCTTTCGGATCGTTTTTACCAGGTGAAGAACCTAATTGTTTCCTTGACCGTGGCTGAGGATGCTCCACCAGTGCAAACCTATTATGCCAGTATCGTGCAGGCAGACGAAGCGCTGGATATTGCCATCATCAAACCTTACCGGGATTTGAATGGCAACCCCTTGAATTACAGTCTTTTGAACCTGCCTTTTGTTCCTTTAGGCGATTCTGACGATTTGCGACTGGGTGAATCAATCAATATTTTGGGGTATCCAGGTATTGGCGGAGATACGATTACACTCACCCGGGGAGAGGTCAGCGGCTTTACATCTGAAGAGGCATACGGCAACCGTGCTTTCATTAAAACCAGCGGAACGATTGCCGGAGGAAACAGCGGTGGTCTGGCTGTAAACGAAAGAGGTGAGCTGATTGGCGTTCCGACAGCAGTCGGATCGGGTGATTTGAGTGATGCTATCGTTGACTGCAGAGCATTGATGGACACCAACCGGGATGGCTACATAGATAATAACGATACATGCGTACCAACCGGAGGCTTTATCAACGCGCTGCGTCCGATCAAACTGGCGATGGATCTGATTGCGGCAGCCAGGGCTGGCGAAGTCGCAATTTCCGCTGGAAATGGAATTGGGGAGAGTTTTGCGCCTGATGGTCAGGTGATCTTCGAAGACGATTTTTCAGACCCAAAAAGTGGCTGGAGCGGCTTTGTGGACCAGAATGGTGAGACAAAATATGAAAACGGGGAATACACTATCAGCGTGAAAGAGCCCATGTATCTCGTTTGGTCTGACCAGGAATACTTGTACGATCCGATCGTAATTGAAGCGGATGTGCGGGTTGTTGAATCTGTGGGAGATGCCGATTATGGCTTTATTTGTGGGTTAGTGGATAACGAGCATTTCTATGTTCTCGAAATTAGCGAGGACGGCTATTACACCATTTGGAAACAAGATGGGCAGGAAACTATCTTCCTGGTGGACTGGAAGTACTCCCAGGAAGTGGCTGGGGGTGGTAGTTTCAGGCTGAGTGCAAGGTGTGGAAAAGACCAACTGGTGCTGGCGTTGGATGGGATAGTTTTAGCAAGCACTTCCGATTCAGGCTATCAGCCAGGCGGGGTTGGCATGCTGGCGGGCACCTTTGACCTGGCAGGGTTCAAGGTGACGTTTGATAATTTACGGCTACTAATCGAATGAGGTACTCATGAAAATGGAAACTCTAACGATCCATCACCTGGTAAAAGGTGAAGACCTAAACCACCATCGCACATTATACGCGGGCAGAGGGGCAGAATGGCTGGTTGAAGCTGGTTTCATTGCCGCCTCCAATCTGATTCCCCCGGAATATGTCTTGTGCCTGAAAATTCACGGGATGACCTTTACCCGTCCGGTTGAACCAGGAGAAGTGGTTCGATTCGATTCCCGAATCGTGTTTACCGGCAGATCACGTCTGATCGCCTATATCAGAGCGACTACCAAGGGAGAGTTGACCGTAGATGGTTTTATCACTTTTGTCTACGTTGACGACCATGGAAAATCCAGAGCGCACGGTATCACCATCACTCCTGAAACACCAGAAGAGATCGAACTCCAACGACGTGCTTCAGAGCTCTAAGTTAAGAGGTACTTATAACAAGATGCTTTCTTTCTCGAACTGAAGGCGTTTTAATTGACTTTCTAATCCTGAATAACTGAACCAGAAGAGCAACCCTGAACTGATCAGGCTGCCGGCAAGGCTTAAAAAAGAAGAAGAAAGCCACAAAATGAAAAGAGGAAGAAGCAGGCACAGTAATGCCATCAGCAACCCTCTTAATCCATAGCTTTGCACCGTCCCAAGGTTGAGCAACTCAACTTTGTTTTTTCGCAAGATGTCTTGCCCCAATTGCAGCATTGCGCTGAGTAAACTTAAGGGGAGAAGAAAAATGAAAACCCACTGTTTGACCGGAAAAACCAGCAGGCTAATCAGCAGACCGATCGTTACGACAATGAGATGTGGAATTGTGGGTAAAATCAGGTCGAAGAATGCCCAGCTCCGCATCGGAAAAGGCACCTGGCGAGTCAAAGTCCATAGAGAAAGATCTTGTTTGAAAAATTCCAGTAAACGACGGCTGAGCATCCAGATCCAGCTTGCCAAGCCCAGCCATCCGGCAGGGGTGTTTCCGGTGAATTGAAAACCAATAGTCAATAACAAGCTCACAAAGAGGAGATAAAAATCACTGAATCGCAAGGTCCGCCTGGCTTGAATGATTGTTTTCCAGGCAAAGGATTTGTTGTTTTGCCAATCTGGAAGAAATTGATTGTGCCCTATGAGCCCTAAACGGCGTTTTTTTCGAATCTCGTCAATGGCGTCCATTTGTCCATACTTCAGAAAAGACGAGAGGAGCGCTGAGGTTTGTGTTTCGTGAGCTGCTTTTGCCGGGTTGAAATCTTTGGCGGCTAACCACAACCATATCAGCGAACCGGCTGAAAGGATTAAACCATAAAGCAGTGTCAACCCAAAGCCGAATTCTCCCTGTCCAAAGAAAGCCAGCAACAAATTGTATAGAAAGTTATTCAAGGGTTCAGAAAAAGGCAAACCGAGGCCAAACAAAGCAGAGGAGACAACGCTTGCCAGCAAGATCAGGACCAGCAAACCCAGTCCTACCACAGGTAAATAGGATTTGACTTGTCCCCGATGGCGTAAAGCGAATAAACCTACAGCCCAGCTGCTGGAAAAAAGAGCAAAATGAAAAGGAATGGCTAATAAGGCTGCCCTGAGCCCAAACCAGACATACACCAGAAAATAACTTGCTATGTCATCCGCAGGGAAAGTGATTTCACCAAGTGAGAAACCTAACATCAGGCTGATCAGGATCAACAAAGTCAAACTTTGTATCCAGGGAAGAGGCAGCCACCGCATAACAAGATGCCGGGTTGGTATGGGTTGTTGACAGAGCAAAAAGCGATCCTCTTCAGAGAAAACCAAAGCGGATCGTACGGAAGAACCAATCAACATAACCAACGCGAAAATGGAAAAGGTCAATAACAGCAGGAAAGAAACAACAAGCGCGGGAGGCATCGGGGCTGCCAATTCAAAAAAGTTGAGTAAGCCCTTAGCTGCGAAAATCAAGACCATAAAAAACCAGATCGCAAAGAAAATTACCAGGTAAACAAGATAGAATTTATTCGAGACGGTTCGTTCTTCGGGATCGTAGGCAACAAGTGCTAACCAGTAACGCAAGTCGGAGTATTCCTGGCGTTTTCTAATAAAATTGATGGCCAGTTTTGCCGAGTCAATTTTCATGACGATATACCGGCAGTATCCAGAGTGATTCGACCCTCGATAATTTCCAAGGTACGATCAGCCAGTTGAGATGTGAGCTGGGTGCTATGGGAGCTGAGAAGAATGCTGTTGCCCTGATCTTTACGATGCAACAACTCTTTCACCAACAGTTCTGTTCCTTGTACGTCCAAAGCCGAGGTTGGTTCGTCCAGGAGGAGAACGCTTGAGGGTCGGATAAGCCCCAATAACAAACCCAGTTTTAAGCGCATTCCCCGGGAAAAATGGTGAGGATAATGCTCGCGGACGTGCCAAAGACCAAAATCCTTAAGCATTTTTTCCGCTCGTTGTTCAAAATCATCCAAGGCATTGTTGGCGGCAGCAATGAACCGCAAATGCTCCCAGGCGGTTAATTCCAGATAAAAACGAGGTACATCCGGTACATAAGCCAGATGCTTTCTAGCTTCCCTTTCTTGCTCCAAAATATCGAAACCTTTAATTTTGGTCGTTCCCGTTGTGGGGGGTAGTAAGTAACTGATACAATTCAGGAGGGTGGTCTTGCCTGACCCGTTTTGCCCTTGTAATACAACCAATTCGCCCGGTTCAATGCTCAGGTCTAATGGGTATAAAGCCTGAAAGTCTTTGAATCTTTTGCTCAAGTTGATGGTTAGAAGGGCTGGTTGGGTAGTTTTCATAAGAATTTCAACTTGGCTGGAAAAGTGCTGACGAGGATATTTGATCCATGCGAATATTCTACCATAATGGAAAGTTTCCTCTCGATTGAAGCAGTCCTTACAGACTTATACTTTATATAAACCATTAACAATCTTGATTTAAAATAATTTAGGAAAATCGAAAGTAATTCGAGGAGTTTATGGAAAAAAGAAATCGGATAATCAGGATCATCACTTTTCTGATGGTCATTTTTTTAGTCGCATCTGCTTGCCGGCTTACGAGAAGTACAGATCTTACTACTCCGGAGGCGGCGCAACAAATTCCCCAGGAGAGCGTTGAGACACTGCCTGCACAAACCGGTCAAACAATTCTTGTCCCGGAATATGCTGCGCTCGAAGGCAGCCTGGAGGCATTGTATGAACAGGTCAGTCCTGGGGTGGTTTCACTGCAATTTACGACCGCTGAGGGCGGCGGGCAAGGCACTGGTTTTGTGATCGACAAAGAGGGACACATTGTCACAAATTATCACGTTGCCAGTGAAGCAACCGAGTTGGAAGTTCACTTCCCATCAGGTTTGAAGGTGTATGGATCCGTGATTGGGACGGATATGGACTCTGATCTGGCTGTGATCAAGGTGGATGTTGACCCGGACGTGCTGGTTCCATTGACCTTGGGCGATTCCGAAGCGATCAAAGTTGGTCAAACGGTGGTGGCAATTGGTAATCCTTATGGTCTCAGCGGCACGATGACAGTTGGGATCGTCTCAGCCCGGGGGCGAGTGTTGGATTCAATGCGGCAGACGGAATCCGGAACCTTTTATTCCTCTGGTGACACCATCCAGACGGATGCGCTGATCAACCCGGGCAACTCCGGTGGTCCGCTCTTGAACCTGAATGGGGAAGTGATTGGCGTGAACCGTGCCATCCAGACAGCCGGAACCAGCATTACCGGCGGAGCGGTTAATACAGGCATCGGGTTCGCCATCTCCTCCAATACGGTACGCCGGGTTGTGCCTGCGCTGATCGAAACCGGAACTTATGCCTATCCCTACCTGGGCTTATCCAGTTATTCCAATATGTCCCTTGCTATGGTCGAGGCATTGAAACTACCGCAATCGACTGGCGCGTATGTAGCCAGTGTCGTTGCAGGCGGACCGGCGGATCAGGCGGGAATCAAGGGCGGGACGCAGCCAACAGCCGTCCAGGGGTTGACCACAGGCGGCGATTTGATTATCGCGGTCGATGGGATTGAGATCAAAGATTTTAGCGAGTTGATGAGTTACCTGGTGCTGAACGCGTCTGTGGGTGACGATATTGTTCTGACCATTATTCGAAGTGGTAAGACGATGGATGTTACGGTCACGTTGGGTCAGCGCCAATAGAGTATTCAACGTTATTGGAAAGGTCGCGCATCTTGAGCGCGACCTTTTTTATTGGCGGAGGAGTATAAACATCCTACGAACAGCGGGTTATTTGCTGTAAAAATCTTTCCGGATTTGGGGGTCGCGAGCCATTCCAGCCATCAGGATGTCCATCAGGTTTTGAAGCAGGTCCTGTAAATGGGGGTCATGGCTGACATCCAGATTGACATCCACTGGGCTACCGCTATCTTGTTCCATGCGTACCAACAGGTAGGGTGACAACCATTGGGAGACAACCCCGAGCACATAGGCAGCCAAATCGGTATCCACCCAGGTGGCAATATCGTCATGGAAAACGCCTTGCGAGAGAAAAGCGTGGAAGCGTCCATCTCCGGAGAGGCGCTGACCAGTTTCCGGGTCGATGGAGCTGGTGACTGGGTTTTCAAAATTATGACGACGCTCGACCTTGGCAAGGCAGGGATGCTTAAGTTCAAATGCCATATCAATTTGCAACAAGCGATGAAGATAGCGGAAGGTATCGAGGTTGTTCGCCGGCATAGCGAGCGTGGAAATCAATTCCAGTTTACGTTCTTTGATGATGTTAAGGATGTGTTTGTAGAGATCTTCAAGGTTCTCAAAGTATTGATAAAAAGACCCTTTGGCAATACCAGCGTTGTTGACGATAGCATTGACAGAAGCAGATTGAAGGCTATTTTTCGCGAACTCCTCGATGGCGACTTCTTCGATGAGACTGCGTTTTTCCTGGGGTAGATGGAAGAAGGTATCTTTTGGCATTTTTTCTCTTTATGACCGAATGGTCATATTATATGCAGTGCGATTCACTTGTCAATGTTTTCATATAAAGAGTTTCCGATCTGAGTGTTCTGAAAAAACATTGCATTTTTTTACAACAAACTTGAAGTTAAGATAAAATCGTCCTATGGATCATATTTACAGTGACCGCAACGAGTATTTTGGCCGGGACAAGAACGGTCCGTGCGCGTTTTGCGAAGCGCAGGAAAAGCCGGACAGTTTTGAAAACCTGATCGTGCATCGCGGGGTGAACAACTTTGTCATCCTGAATCTCTATCCATACACCAGTGGGCATATGATGGTCGTTCCGTATGCGCATACCAACCGATTGGAACAGCTTTCTTCGGAACAGATTTCCGAGATGATGCATCTGATCCAAAAAAGCATTCAGATTCTGATCAAACTCTATTGCCCTCAGGGATTTAATGTTGGTCTCAACCTGGGCGACGCAGGTGGAGCAGGGATCAAAGAACACCTGCACTGGCACATCATCCCTCGTTGGATTGGGGATGCTAATTTTATTACTGTAATCGGAAAGACACGCGTCTTACCCGAATCACTTGAAGATTCGTACGAAAAGATCCTTGAAGCCTGGACACTTGAATAAAAAAGAGAGCATACGCTCTCTTTTTTTCGTTATGAATTTTCTGTGAAAGGGGAACTACTTTTCTCCCAATCCTTGCACATTGCCAACTCCTTGAATATCCTGGGTGAGGCTGGGATTGCCATAATACTTCACATCATAGGCACCACTCAGATCCAGGTCCAGGGTTTCGGTCGCCCAAACTGTCGCTGAGACAGCACCTTCGATATGCAGGCTAACAGAAGCACTTCGAAGATCTTCGGCATCAAAATTGGTTCCGCCTGAAAAATCCAGTTTTTGGGTTTCGGCAACACCTGAGATTTCGATATCTGTACCGCCTTCTGCAACCATATCAAGGGTCTTGACATTCAAGTTAAGCATGTCGAGGCTCGCTCCGCCTTTCATGACTATTGAAAGAGAATCAGTATGCAGGTCGTTGGCGACCAACTCCGAACCTCCTTCGAAAACAAAGCGGGTCAGGTTTTCGAAAGTGATGGTGATGGTGGGATAATCGCGTTCGGTTACCCAATCCCAGATATTTCCAGAATGCTTAATCAACAAGACGCCATTGCGAACTTCGAAGGTAATATTATCGACGATGCTTTTGGGTCCATCGATTTGGATAGCGTGGGTGTCACCCTGAACCAGGAAAATCGGGCCAGCAGCTTCGACGTCGATTTCGGTAAAGGGTGCAAGATCTTCGCTTACATTAACGGGTGTTTTGTCGGCAGGTGAAGGCGTTCCGCGAGACACCAGACGCGGAAAAACACAGGCAGTGACAGCAAATATTAATATTGACAGGGTAAGTAAGATTCTAAGTCGGTTCTTCATGATGAACTCCTTCTTTCTGCCTATATTCTACATCATAGTGAAAATGGCGAAAGTATAAGTAGAGGGATATGTACAACTTTGTGGGGTAGGAAATTTGATGATCCTTCGCAATTATGCCTGGGTTAGTTACCGAACGCAGACAATGCAACGGGGGAAGAAAAAGCCGGATTCAAAATTGGAATCCGGCTTGCGAAAATGATTTGCTACTATGTTCGCGGATTCGACGAACGTAATTGCCGGCGCAGCCAGGATGCAGCCGGATTCTCATAATGGCGGACTACTAAAACGGATGTGGAGGTGCCTTTACGCACCCGATCCACCAATTCTCCAAACAAATACTCTCCGTGTGTGTCACCCTCGTACGAACCGATCACTACCAGATCGTAATCTCGCTGGCGGGTTTCTTCGATGATGGCTGAAGCAGGGTCGTTCCCGCGAACGATATGCAGGTTCAAATTTCCAGGAATATTCTCGAGCTGGACGATGACGATCTCTTGCAAGAAAGCCATTTGATCTTCATACATCTCATCATCCAATTCCTCGTCCACCATACGGATGACATCGACACTGCCATTGTCTGCTTTTGCGAGGCTATCTGCAATCTGGATGGCGAACTTGGAGTGATAGCCACCACCTACAGGAACGAGAATATTCTCAAGCCGGTCAATACCCCTGTCGAATAAAATTCCTACGTTGGTAAGTCCGGACCGGATGACCGGATCCACAATCTCATTGAACTTCGTTTGTTCGCTTTCACCCACAGGCCATTTAAAAAGCATCAAGCGGACATTGTTGTCGTTGCGCATTTCATTGATGATTCCATCTGCAGGAGTACTATCTGTAACTGTCTTGGCGTACATCGGAACGTTGCGTTCGACAGCATGTTTGATAAATTTCTCCAGAGTGTATTGTCGGGAACGTACCAGTTGAGTTTTGGCATCCACATTTTCTGATACCTCAGGCTCGATCACTTGCAAGAGGCACATGCTGACGTCATTTTGGACGTTGGCAATGCTTGCGCCAAGGCGAATCAGGTTCTCCATGCCGCTGTCTTGTTGAATTGGCACAACAATTCGATAACGACCAGGATCCTGACTTCGTTTATGTTCAGCCTGCCAGCTAGCAAGACCCAAACGGCCGAAGTAATACAATGTAAAAACAGCCAGAACAGCAGCCATGAAGATCAGGGCTCGCACCTCGGAATAACGCAAGACGATCACGCAAACCAGCGAAGCAATGATGGGGGTAAGCGGGAAGAAGGGCACCTTGAATGGCCGGTGAATATAGGGGTACTTTTTCCTAAGAGTGATCATCGAAAGGTTGGATAGGAGCAGCACAAACAAGTACCCACCAGAAGTGATGTAACTGAGGAAATCCACGGCACCAATCCCAGTAATCAGGATGGAGACCGCACCGATAAAAATGATTGCCAGGTAAGGAACCCGGGTTTTGTTGAGACGGGAAAGAAATCCGGGCCAGGAGCCATCACGGCTGAGTGTAAAGCTTTCCCTGGTTGCTGAAAGCATCGATGAATTGATGGAGGTAAGCGCACCGACCATTCCAGCAAGACCAATAATGGTGGCACCGGGTGTGCCTAAAAACATTCGGATTGTATCCGAGATGGCTGTTTCAGAGCCAGCGATCGTGCTGGAGGTACCCATGGCAACTGTAATAACCAGGGTGTACACCACGACAATCAGAAAAAGGCTGATCATGATTGCCATCGGAATATTCTTGGTAGGGTTTTTTACTTCTTCTGCGTCGTCGGCTATGACTTCGAAACCGACATACATGGCATAAATCAGGGCAATCGTTTTTAGAATTACGCCAAAGTTGACACCAAAATCGCCGGATTCAAACCAGCGTCCGGTCGGCATTAAGGTGGCAGTGCTGAAGCCATTGGGCATGGTGAAGCCGCCAATTACATAGATAGCGAATGCCACCAGCAGCGCTCCACCCATAACGACCTGTAAATTTCCGACCTTGGTCACACCGAGAATGTTCAAAATAACGAACAAAATGATGGCAGCAATTGCGACCGCCCCAATTCCGAATGCGCTGTTATGTAAGCCGGGGAAGAAAACGGACACGGAGTAAGCAAAACCTACAGCTGAAAGCGCAGTGTAAAAAGTGCTGGAAATGCAATCCATCGAGCCGACCAGGAATGAGATCAAGCCTTTGCCCCAAGCTTCGCGCACGTAAGTCATCGCGCCGCCAGTCTCGGGATAGGTGGTTGCCAGTTCGCAGTAATTGAGAGCGATGCTGAAGCTTAAAACACCAGCGATCAAGACTGCCCAAATTGCAGCTGGTCCTGCGACAGCAGCAGCATGACCAGAGAGGATGAAGACACCGGAACCGAGCGTACCGGCAGTTCCCAACATAATAACTTGTGGCAAATTCAATTGGCGTTTAAGCGTTCGTTTCCCTGCCATTTTGACTCCTAATCTTGAAAGCACAAGGTTCGACATTTGAGACGAAAATCTCTTGCCGAACCTGGAAAATTTGAGTTTAATTTTGAGTATTATAAACCCGTCAAGTGTTATTAATTTAACCAATAATTCTTCCTGCTTTATAGACACGTCAGAAATTTGGAAATTGGGGCTGAGTGGAAACTAATTCAGATTAAAGGCAGACTATAATATCTTCAATTATTATCTATGCAGACCAATCGGAGAAACGATGGCAAAAAGGAAACTTAAGCGACAACTTAACCTACTCCAGGTGATTATGCTGGGTACGGCGGGCACGATCGCGGCTGAAATATTTGTGCTGACCGGGCATGTCGCCAGGATAGCAGGGCCAGAGACGGTATTGGCATTGGTGTTGGCAGGGATTATGACCTTGAGCATTGCGCTGAATTACTGCGAGCTGGCGACCACTTTTCCAGTAACCGGTGGCGCGATGACCTATGTGGGCGAGGCATTCGGAAAAGGCTGGCTGATGTTCCTGGTCGGTTCGCTTGATTGTCTTTCAAGCACTTTCTATGCCGCACTTTCTGCGGTAGGTTTTGCAATTTCGCTTCAAATCTTTATTCCTGGACTGCCAATTATTCCAATCGCAGTCGTAGTAATCATTTTTGTGGGCTTCATGCATTTACGTGGGGTCTCGAATGTAGGAAACTTCCAGATCCTGCTTGGTGCCTTCCTGCTGGCGGTGTTTGCGGCTTTTGTTTTCAAAGGCTTTGCCAGCTCAAATGGCTTTCAAATGGAGACATTCCTGTCTGGGCGCTCAGTTTTTCAGAATCAAAGCACAATTGGACATATAGGACGGATGCTTTCGGCGATCGCACTTACCTACAATGCCTATGTCGGTTTTGAGGTGATTGCGGATGACGCAGAAGAAATCACCAAGCCAAACAGGAATATCCCAATCGGAATATTAGTGAGTTTGCTGCTGACTACCCTGATTTATACAAGTGTCAGCATGGTTGCCATTGGAACGGTGCCGTTTAGCCAATTAGCTGGATCGGAAACAGCCCTCACAGATGCGGCAACACGATTTTGGCCCGGCATTGGCGTGAAGATAATGGGAGCTGCGGGTATTGTGGCAACGCTGACCTCAGTCAATTCCGCCATGCTCTCAGCTACCCGTGAGGCTTTCTCGCTCAGCCGAGATCGTGTTTGGCCGCCAATCTTTTCGCGCCTCAGTCACTGGCGAACGCCCTGGATGGCTATCCTGATGGTGGTATCGGTGAGCGCCTTGGTTGCAGCTGTTGGTTTGGTAGACTTTCTAAGCTTTATCTCAAGTGCCGGGTACATGTTTGTCCTGTTTTGGGCGACACTGGCGATGCCCAGGCTGCGTAAGAAATTCCCTGATATCGTGCGCCCATTCAAAGTTCCTCTTTACCCACTGACTGTTATTGCGGCAGCGATTGCAGGCTTATTGATCATTTCCTTCGCAAATCCCCGAGCACTATTGTTTCTGGGAACTGTGATCGTACTCTTAAGCATCTGGTATTTAATTTCGAGCCGGATGAGGGTCAGACGGGAACTCAACTCTCGCCTGGAAAATCAGGAGGG
>JBCFBG010000012.1:0-42294 GCA_038562515.1 Anaerolineaceae bacterium | reverse complement strand
TGGAACAGGAAATCAACCTAAAATCAGTCAGTGGTGAGGAGTTGTGGGGTAAGCTCAAGCGGGACCCCAAAACTTCGCGTGCGGTAGTGGTGTTGGCGCATGGGTTGGGTGAACACATCCAACGCTACGAACATGTGGCTAAAGCTTTTGATCGAAGAGATTTCGCCTTGATGGGTTTTGACCAGCAGGGGCATGGAAAATCGGGCGGAAAACGGGGTGTTGTTGCCGGGAACGACTCGCTTTTGCGAGATCTTGAAAGCGCAATTCAACTCGCGAAGCAGTTGGCGCCTGGTAAGCCGGTTTTCCTCTATGGTCATAGTATGGGCGCACTTGAAGCGCTCTATTATGGACTCAAGAGCCAGGAAAGTGTGCAGGGCATCATCGCGACAAGCCCGGCTCTGGACCCGGATATCATGTCAAAGACACAAAAAACACTCTTGAAATTGTTGAAGCCAATTTTGCCCAACCTGGCGATTGATAACGGTTTGGATGTTGAAGCCCTCTCGCGTGACTCGCAGGTGGTCCAGCGTTATCGAGATGATCCACTGGTTCACCCCAAAGCCAGCGTGACATTGGCTGCGTTTATGCAGGACGGCGCGCAATATGTAATGAACCAGGCTGAAGCGTGGGACGTGCCGCTCTATTTGGCTCATGGCAGCGCTGACAGGATTTGCCCGGTGCAAGGCTCACGTCAGTTTGCGAGCAAACTTGGTGAGAAGGTAACCTACCAGGAATGGGAAGGGCTTTACCATGAAACCCACAACGAACCGGAGCAGGAGCAGGTTTTGGCGACGATGTTGGACTGGTTGGAATCAAGAGTTTAGCAAAACCACTTAACCTTGACCGGGTTTGGCTCGTTCTCAATGGCAACGGCTTGAAGGGCTGCCAGCATTTTTTCACATTCCTTCAAAGCAAACGCTTCGTGTTCTGCCCAGGGTTTATCCATCCCTAATTGGTCATAAGCAATGGCGAGTCCACCATATAGAGCCAAACCGAGAGAATGCGTGGCGCTGTGGATGCTGGAGGCTGCCTGCCCGATCGCTCTTGCAGCAGCCTGGGCAGCAGGGTTCTCCACCGCTTCGTTGGCAGCCTGATGGCAGCCTAAAATGTAGCGTTTGGCTTCGGGAAGCTTTACTTCTTTCTTGAGCCATAGACGAGCGTAATCCAGGGAAAGCTGAGGTCGGTCATCCTTGGGGTAGTGTTTTTTATAAATGGGTAACAAATGCGTTTCTGCGTAGTCGGTTGCCCAATTTACCAATGTCTCTTTGCTCTGGGTTTCGATCAGACGCATCAAGCCTTCGATAGGGGCAGCCTGCCAATTGTTCAACATTTTTCGGTACTTTTTCATAACCTGATTATATAAGAAAAAACCACCTGGAAAAGGGTGGTTGAGGCGGAGAGGGCGGGATTCGAACCCGCGATACCTCGCGGTATACTCGCTTTCCAAGCGAGCGCACTAGGCCAACTATGCGACCTCTCCGCGTGAGCGCATATTATAACAGAGATTCTGCTGAAATAAGCAAGCTTTTTTCGGGTAGAATGGATGCTTGAAGAAGAGCATTTTCAAAATAAACGTACCCGGAGATTCATGACTAAAAACTATTTCCTCGACCCCAATAAACTTGCCAAACAGAAACGCAACATTGTTTTACTCTATGCAATCACTGGCATTGTTGCCCTGATCATCATTTTTGCGATTCAACTTCTGACAAAAAATACTGAACCGGCCTGGCTGGCAATTGTGGCAATTCCCATTTTGCTCGCTCTTATAGCTGCGCGCTCCATTCACCAGCGAACAGGGTTGTGGGAGCACTACATTTTGACTCTGGAAGATGAAGTCTTTATCCAAAACCAGCCAAACTACCCGGAAACGAGAATACCGCTGAGCTCCATCACCGGCACCGAAACGACCAAGGATGGGTTGTATCTCAAATCGAAGCAAGGCACCCGCATTTTTGGTATCCCGGTCCAACTAAAGGACGATGAATTTGCAGAACTGAGCCAGATTGTTGCTGATTACCTTGCGAAAAAGGACAACAGCGCACTTTTGGATGAAGCCGCAATTGAGGCTGCACCTGAGTCTGTCGATGGTGTATCAGCAGTAGTCTCAGAAGCAGAAGGCATCGACGAGATCCCGGGAGAAGACATAGAGTATTAATAAGGTCTGCGGTGACGGAGGGCAGCTGATAGCTGATGGCTCATAGCTGATAAGGGGAAGACGACAGGAGTATCGTCATCATCGAATGATATTTGGTATACGGCGGATTGGGGGCACGATGTGCTCAATTATCATAACAAGCGTGGTGCCCCCAATCGCGCCCTACGAAAAGATATCCGTCATCACTAACGGGGATGGCGAGATTGCTTCGCTCGCAATAACGAATGTACGTTACTTGAGTTTCTTCATCATCCGCCAGGCAGGTTCATGGACTGATTGCCACTGTCCAAACTGATCCTGGTAGCGCCAGCGGCCTTCTTCCGGACCGACCACGTTATATCCATGCTTTTCATACATGCGTCTTGCCAGTTCATTGTCACGCGCGACGTTGATTCGCAGTGTATCAAAACCCCGATTGACCAGGTAATTTTCGACAAAATCAAGAATGTGACCACCAAGACCATGGTTGCGGTAATCAGGTTTCAAGCGGAAAGAAAAAAGATAGGCGCGGTGAATACCATCTGCCAATTCTGACTGACTCGACAATAACGCCAGAAAAAACTGACCCACGATTTCTCCTTCGTCGTTTTCTGCCACCCAGATCAGGGTGTTGCCGCTGCGGCTATTTTGAAAATGCTGCTTATAGAGCCGACGAAAGTGAGCAAATTCCCCTTCCCATTCCATGCCAGGCAGGTCGGCTTCCTGCGCCGGGCGAACACGGACAAGATCGCCATCGGGCATCTGGTAGGAGGTCTCGGAGAAGTTTTTTGTGCTCATACCGCCTTCAGTAAGCTCTCCAATAGAGCGATTTCTTCATCATAACTGTTGATCTTACCATCCAGCCAGGCAGTGTGCAGTTCGGAGAGAATGGTGTCATAGCGCGGTGAGGGAGGTAGTCCGCGTGCCTTGAGGTCTGCGCCGGTTGTGTACGGTCTGATACGGCGGTAGGTATCCAGGTAATCATGCAAGGGTTGCACCCGAGCCTGGTCTTCGTCTGAAAAGATCACTGTCTGGATCACCAATTCCGGGTAACTTGCAAGCGTTTGGGTAATTTCGCTGGGTTTCATGAGTTGGATGGCTGGAAGGAGTATCCTCAAACGAGCTGTCTGTTGGATCCTCTCCATGAGTTTGGCAGTGAGGCGCAGGCGTGTCGAAATATTCGTGATCGCCTGGTCAGGGTAAACCTCCAGCCACAAGAGCCAGATGGTTGTTTGCAAGTCTTTTAGGTTCAGGCTATTGTCCTCAACATGTTCGGCAGCCAGCTGGATGCGTTGTTGTTGAACAGGGCTCCAACCCAGTTCGGGATGGATGGCAGCCAGTATTCCCAGGTTTTGCAGAGTCTGCATGATCTCAAAAACCTTGTCTTCCTGAAAAATCAGGTCCAATTCGTGTTGGATGCGCGCACCGGAAAGCTGGTCGATAAGGGGCAGGCTGGCTCTCAAAAGGCTAAGAGTGCGCGTTTCGATTTCAAAATCAAAGCGTTCGGCGAAGCGGACTGCGCGTAGCATTCGCGTGGCGTCGTCCACAAAGGACAAGGCATGCAAAACCCGCACCTGCTTTTGCATCAGGTCGTCATACCCTCCCCAAAAATCGAAAATCTGCCCCAAATGTTCACCATCCAGCCGCAAAGCCAGGGTGTTGATGGTGAAATCCCGACGATGCAGGTCCATTTTGATGCTGCTGCGTTCCACTACGGGCAAGGCAGCCGGGTAGTCGTAGAACTCAGTGCGCGCGCTGATCAGGTCTAGGTGTTCAGGCAGTGCTTGCTCTCCAAATGTGTCAATACGCAAGGCAGAAAGGATTTCCTCTCGATTTTCGGAGAGTATCCACTTGGCGGTGCCAAAGCGTTTGTGTACCACAGCCCGACCGCCAAAGGTTCTTACCAAGTGGTCTGCAAATTGAATGGCGTCGCCTTCAAGAACGATGTCAAAGTCCTGGCAGGGTCGCTTCAGAAGTAAATCCCGAACGAAACCACCCACAATATATGCCGGCAGCCTTAACAGGCTTGCTTGCTCCGCCACCGCCATCAGCAAAGTTTTTCGTTCCGCCGTCAATGCCAGGTTCAAGGCTTCAATCATATTGGCTTGGGGAAGGGGGTTTCCGTTGATATTGAGTGCGCCAATCAGGTCTGTGCGTGTCACGATGCCAATCACGTCACCTGTTTCCGCATCCACCACTGGAATCTGACCCCAGCCAGTGTTGCCCATGATCTCTTTCAAGCGTGTCAGGGAATCATCCGGAAAGACCCTGATCTCCCCTGCTTCCATCAAGTCTTCAACTGACTTTTCCAGGTTATGCTGCAGGGCTCGGTCCACATTGCGGCGGGTGAGCAGCCCAATAATCTTCTTATCTTTGACGACCGGATAGCCCTCAAAGCCGTAACGGTTCATCAGGAGGGCGGCCTCCCTGGCACTCATACTTGGTTTGAGCACCAACGGATCACGGGACATGATCTGTTGCACTTTTAATTCAGGTGTTACCACGACGGGTAGAAATTGTTGAATTTCTACTACGATCTGCTCCATCAGCAAACGAGTGTTTTCTGACGTGGGTTTGTCTTCAGGGCGAATAAGGGCTGAAGAAGCCCGCTTGTGCCCGCCGCCTTTAAAGTTCCGTGCAAGGCGACCAACATCCAGGTTATCGGTGGTCGAACGTGCCACCAACCGTACCCCTTGCCTGGTAGAAACCACCAAAATCAGACCGTCTGGGTCGAGAAAGTCGCGTAATTTATGCGCTACCGAAGAGATCTCGTCGTTTAAATCAAATGCTTCAGCGCTGGCAATCAAAATTGTTTGCCCCTCAACGACATGGGTGCTCAGGTTGGTAAGCAAGCGATCATAAAGCTGCTGCTGGATATTTGTGAGCGGTGGGTTGAGAAAGCGGGAGACGATGTTCAGGTCTGCCCCTTGCTCCAGCAAGAAAGCCACGGCTCGGGCATCCCTGGGCGTTGTATTACTGTAACCAAGTGAACCGGTATCCTCGAAAATCCCCAACAGCAACATGGTTGCTTCCAGGTTCCCGAGTCCCAGGTTGGCATTCTGGATCTTCTCTACTAACAGGGTCGAGCAAGCCCCGGTGTTATCCAATTGCATCTCCCAATCTGGGTGAGATTGTTTTTTGCGAGGGTGGTGGTCGATGATGCACACTTTGGTACTGTCAGATATTCCGCGAAGTGTGACCAGCGACTGGGTATCGACCAGGTAGACTTGCTGGATTGGCTGGTTTGGCAGGTTGTTGATGGTTGAAAAACCCAATTCCTGCCCGTACTTATCCAAAAAATCACGACCGTTTCGGTTGATTTGCCGGGGGAGAAGCGCGTACGCATCAGGTATGAGCAAACGCGCTCCCAGCATGGATGCCAGGGCGTCAAAATCTGCTTGCTCGTGAGTCATGATTAATTGCATATGCTCATTCCTTCAGACTCATGGTTTCAATTATCGTACCAGTAAGCCTGGTTGTCGGGGTTATAGGCATTATAAATGGATTGGGAAAGCCTGGCGAAAAGTCTGTTGGCTGGGTCGTAGAGAAATTGTTCCTGCATGTGGGCAAAAATAACCAGCACGTAATCCCCTGCGGGGGTAAAAATGACAGCGCTGTCGCTCATGGTGTGGATCAAACCGTCGATCTCGTTCGTCCAACCGTGCTTGTGGGCGATTGTTGCCTGCGGGGGCAAACCTGCCTCAAGCAAAGCCAGGATTTTGTTACCCTTCAGATATTCCAGCATCATCGTACACTCGTTGGCTGTCACTTGCCCTGGAAAAAGTTGCTGTTCATCGCCAGAAGCACACCGATAAATCCTTGCCAACAGGTCGCCTGCTTCGCTGGGAACAGTCTGGTTGTAGAAATCCGGGTCCAGATAGACATCCCTGCGCGAATTTGCGGGGGTGGTGATACGCTCAAGCAAGGGCGAACCTGGCTCGAAATAGCCAGCCAAAAACGTGTTTTTGTAACCCAATTCTCGCAAGTCGGCTGTCACCATTAAAGGACCGTCATTGTTATCCATGTACGCTTTCATCAGCCCATCTGCTGGTGGGTTGAGCGATTCGGAGATCATCTGCTGCATCCAGTTCAGAGCCTGATTTGGATACGGCTCTTCAATTCTCTTCATAGTCGAGAGCATAATCGGTATTTTTATCGTGCTGGCGGCAGAGTAGGCGACATCCAGCGCCACATCCTGGTTGTCCTGGAGCGCGAAATGCATGATCTGGCCGTTCTTCAGGTCCTGCAGGTAGACCTCAGCCAGACCGTCGAACTTTTCAAGGAGGATGGTTTGTCTCAGAATCGCTTCCAGGTTATGCCAGTCTAACGGAAGCGTGGGTTTCTGGTCGACCCTAACTTCTACGATTCTTTGTTCAGGGGAAAGCAGAGCGCTTTTGACTTGCTCAAGTGTTTCAGCCAGGGAAGCAGCCTGGTAGCCGGGCTGACCAGGCGTGAAATTGGTTGAGTAGAGAACCGGCGCAGGAGCGGTGGGGGGCTGGTCGTAACGCAGTGTGAAAACTTGCTCCAGGGATTGTCTGAGTTTGCCTTCGTCCAGTGTAAAAACCGGCTGCAACTCGCGGGCAGTCGCCTGGATTTTTTTGCCCCAGAGAGTATCCCAAAACCGCTGGTTGGACTGCTGGTCTTTCAATTCAGCCAACGTTGCCTCAGGGTCGATAGTAAAGCCAAGCTCTGCTGGCGCAAATTGCATGCGTGCCTGGTTATAGCGCAATTCGACCGGCTGAGAAAAGGCTGAATTGATGCGTTCCTGGGCTTTCTCAGGGCTTAAACCGCCGAGCGGGATGCCATTCAGGCTGGTGGAGGATGGGATGATTTTGGGTTGGGCTTTGAAATCAGACCAGGCTTTGAGTGAGATGATCAGGCTCGCAAGCAGACAACCCAATCCGAGGGTCAGATAAAACCAGCGGCTGTTGCTTTTCTTTCTTCTTCTACTCTTGTATCTTCTCATCGAAACGATTTTACCATCACCTTTGTAGCTCATACCTCATAGCTCATAGCTGATAGGTGATGGCGGCTCTCTGCTCGCTGACGCCCGACACTTGATAACACCTCTTTAACCGTGCTAAACTCATTTATAATTAGGGATGGCACTGGCGACCATAAAAGGAGATGCATTATGGATAAAAAAGTGAACAAGAGCGGAGGGTTAACCCTGATGGGCGTCCTTACTGCCCTGGGGCTTGCCAAGGCTGGCTGGATTCTCTACAGCAAACGCTATATCGACCACCATGCCAAAGTGAATCTCATCCTGGATGCAGAGCATCACACTTACCATTCTCCAACTGCAGGCGCAATCAACTATTACGTCAATGGTCAGGGAAACCAAACACCGCTTCTGCTGATCCACGGTTTGCATCTTTACGCCGGTCTTCACGACGTTCTGCCGATTTTGGAAGCCTTCCGAACCTCCCGACCGATTTATGCCATCGATTTGCCTGGCTTTGGTGGCTCAGAAAAAACTGACCGACCTTATCGTCCCGCCATGTTCCAGGAAGCTATCTCTGATTTCATCAAAAATCAAATCGGGCAGCCCTGCCATGTCCTCACGCTTGGCAATGCCAGTTCGTTCGCTTCCATGGCAGCCGTGACAGACCCCGAATGGATCCGCTCGTTGGTGATGATCAACCCGCGGGGTTTCGAAATGCCTCATACAACTACCCTCAAAGGTCAGAATTACCGAGATAGATTGCTGGACTTGTTCCTTTCGTACTTAAAAATCCCTTTGTGGAGCCTGCCCATTTACGATCTTCTTGCTAGCCGAACAAAAATCACTACTTTTTATCAGAAGCGTTTTTCTTATTCTGCTCCAGGCGACCTGATTGAGGTTGCTTACACCTCCGCCCACCAGGCAGGCGTTCATTTTGCACCGATTGTGTTGTTGAGTGGTAAGTTAAACGTTCCGTATCTGCGGGAGAAGTATTATGAAAAACTCACTCACCCAGTCTATGTGGTTTATGACAATGAACCCGGGGTGAGTTTTGATATGTTACCTCAACTCGTTCACGAAAAGTCCAATTGGGCGGCGTTCCGCAGCCGCAACACCAGGGGTATGCCCCATTTTGAACGCAGCGGTGAAATCTTCAGGCAGTTCGATCTGTTCTGGAAAAAACACGACAAGTAGAGCGAAAAATTATGGACGAACAACGGGTTAAACCAAAAATCCACCCCCTCAGCTTTGCCGGAGCAGTAGTTTTTGCTCTTGCGCTGGTTGGGGTTGCTTACCTGGTTTTCCGCTCGCAAGCAGAGAGGGCGCAACCTGCTCAAATTACACCTCAATACCTGGTCACCTTGCTGCCTGCCCCTACCGAAACGCCCACGCTTGCCCCTACGCTGGTTTTGCCAACGCCAACGATCTCGGACGTCTCCATTTTGCCACCTGACGTGATTGCTGTTAGTCGTTACGTTAAAGTGATTGGTACCCAGGGGCTGGGTCTACGCATGCGTGCAGAAGCTGGCACTTCAGGTGAGGTCAATTTTCTGGCGATGGATAATGAAGCTTTCAAAGTCATCGAAGGTCCCATTACCAAGGATGGCTACACCTGGTGGCATTGTGAAGCCCTGCTCGACAAAGCTCGTTCGGGCTGGGCAGCTGAGAATTATTTACAAGTGCTGGATCTAAGCACACCTCAACCTTGATCATATAACAATGGTGGTAACGTATTGAACCTGTTCAACCGAAACAACAAAAAGAACACATCGAAGAGAAAACTGGCGGAGTTTGAACCTGGAACTCCCGTCCATCTTCAGGCATCCTTGGCTCAATCAGTTGGGATCGCCCGCGACCACATGGAAGATGCCGCTTCCTCTTTCATTTTTCAACAAGGATATTGCGATCAGGCTAGCCAGGTCGGTTTGTTTGTCGTCGCCGATGGCATGGGCGGTCACCTGAACGGTGAATTTGCCAGCTCTCTTGCTGTTGAGATCCTCAACGCACACCTCTTGCCTGAACTGCAGGAACATTTTGCTGTCTCACCCTCACCGGAACAAATTGAACCTCTGCTGGCAGAAGCCTTTGAACTTGCCCAGCAAGCGGTCTTGGACAAGGTTACAGGCGGCGGCACAACGCTAACAGCCGCACTGGTTATCGAAAAGACACTCTACTACGCCCACGTTGGCGATTCCCGCCTCTACCTGGTTGATTTTGATGGCAAAGCGAACATTTTGACCCGCGATCACTCCCTGGTGCAGCGTCTGGTTGACCTCGGCCAAATCAGCCTGGCTGAATCTGAGATGCATCCTCAGCGAAATGTACTCTACAGGGCGCTTGGACAGACAGAAGGGTTTAAAGTTGATCAAGGATATCAATTTCTAACTTCGCCGGGTTACCTTATGCTATGTTCGGATGGTTTATGGGGCGTGTTGGACGAAAAGGTGATTGTTCGCGAAATTTGTTCTGATAAATCCCTTACCCAGCGGGCAAACCGGTTATGCGAATTGGCAAACGATGCTGGTGGTCCGGATAATATCACTGTCATCCTCGTGGAAATTTCTTAGGAGCGTTAATGGAAAACAGGAAACGAATTTTGGTTGTTGATGATGAAAGAGGCCTGGTGAGAATTGTCCGTTTGAACCTGGAACAGGATGGCTTTTATGTGATTGAAGCCTACAACGGCTCACAGGCGATGGAAAAATTACGCACCACACTGCCCGATTTGGTCTTGCTGGATGTGATGATGCCAGATACAGATGGATTTACCGTTCTGAAGATGATTCGGCAAATCGGCAACATTCCCGTCATCATGTTGACAGCTAAAGGCGAAGAGGGCGATAAAGTCAAGGGGTTGGAGCTCGGAGCGGATGATTACGTGACCAAACCATTTAGCCCGCGTGAACTTACCAGCCGAATCCGGGCTGTCTTACGCCGGGGTGATTTTAGCCGCGATCAAGAGTCGGGCAAGATCATTGTTGACGACCGCCTCACCATCGATTTTGACCGACACGAAGTCTGGGTGGAGGGTGAATTAGTTCAGTTGCGTCCCACGGAATACCGTTTGCTCTATCACCTTGTTCAAAATGCAGGCTGGGTTTTGACCCATGACCAGATCCTTAATAAAGTGTGGGGTTATGAATATGAAAATGAACCTCATTATGTACGCTTATACATCAATTATTTACGGAAAAAACTGGAACTCGACCCTGCTGATCCGCAATATATTCTGACGGAGAGGGGTGTCGGTTACCGTTTTGTAGATTACAAACGAGATAAATAAACAGGTTGCCGGATTCAACACTGGAATCCGGCCTACGAAAAGTCAATATGTACGGGATGGGCACCGACCGTTCCTCAACACTTTGCCGGATTCAAGACCGGAATCCGGCCTACGAAAAGATTGTATTCGTAAGAGAAACTACCGTATAATTAAAACCTATCAGCTATCAGCTATCAGCTATCAGCTATCAGCTATCAGCTATCAGCTATCAGCTATCAACCTTGAGCTTCCAACAATCACCTTTTCGCACCGGAGGTTTGTATGGCAAAGAAGAAATCCAAGTCCGAAACTAAAGACAATAAGATAAAATCCGACCTTGTGGTCATGCCGGAAAATCCGCCTGAAAATCCGGAAGGAGATTCTGATATCAGACCTAAGAAACTGAGGAAGCTTACCGACGAAATTTACGAACGGGAGCTGAAAAAGCTTCAAATTGAGTTGGTCAAACTCCAATACTGGGTCAAAGAAAAAGGGTTGAAAGTTGTGGTCATTTTTGAGGGTCGCGATGCCGCTGGCAAGGGCGGAACCATCAAACGGATCACCGAGACACTTAATCCCCGCATCGTGCGGGTAGTCGCATTGCCCGTGGCTACCGAAAAAGAAAAGACTCAATGGTATTTCCAGCGCTATGTTGCTCAACTTCCAGCCGCCGGTGAAATGGTCTTGTTCGATCGCTCCTGGTACAACCGCGCCGGAGTGGAACGTGTGATGGGCTTTTGCACCCCTGAACAGGTGGAAGAATTCTTCCGTTCTGTACCAGAATTCGAAAAGATGCTTATCCGGTCCGGCATCATCCTGATCAAATATTGGTTTTCGGTCAGCAATGAAGAGCAGGAGCGCCGTTTCCAGGCGCGCATGGATGATATCACCCGTCAGTGGAAACTCAGCCCAATGGACCTTGAATCCCGTAAACGCTGGGTGGAGTATTCCCGTGCAAAGGATGATATGTTCCGCTACACGGACACGAAATTGAGCCCCTGGTATGTGGTGGAAGCGGATGACAAGAAACGAGCACGGCTGAACTGCATCAGCCACCTGCTGAGTAAGATTCCTTATGAAGATCTTACTCCCCAGGTTTTAGAGTTGCCTCCCCGCCAGGTGGATAACAGCTACGTCCGACCTCCTTTTGGCGACCAAACCTTCGTTCCGGTGTACGAGATCCCGGAAGAATGAGCCATTGAAGTGAAATTTCCTTTTTATGTTGAGATTGGCGGATTGAAAGCATTTGAAGGATAGCGTCGAAAAAGGTTATGAATGCTTACAATCGCGCCCTACAGTTTCAATCACCTCAGAAACCAGTCGAATTTCTTTGATTGAACTTACAAATAATACTATGAGCTATGAGCAATCAGCTATGCGCTATCTGGAATACCCGACGGGCGTTGCTGGTCAACTGCCCGCCAACCTCTTCGAGCGATAACCCTCGTAATTCTGCAATTTTTTGAGCGATGAGAGGAATTAAGGACGGTTCATTTCTCTGCCCACGGTGCGACTGGGGCGGCATGAAGGGGCAATCAGTTTCAAGCAACATCTTTTCTAACGGCAGGAGAGTCACTAACTCTTGTTTTTCATGAGCGTTCTTGTAGGTTACTGGTCCGCCGATCCCAAAACAAAAGCCGCAATCCAGCAATGGTTCAACATAGGTCAAATCGGCGCTGAAGGCATGCATCACACCTGGGTTTAGTTTGAGCCTGGAATTATTTGGGAGGTTTTTGTGCCAACTAACCAATATTGCCACCAAGTCCTGTGCGGACGCGCGTTCATGGATCACGACAGGCAGTTCCAACCTCTTTGCCAATTCAAGCTGAACTTCAAGCGCGTTTATCTGTTGTTGTGGTGTGGCATAATCCCGGTAATAATCCAGCCCAATCTCTCCAATGGCAACCACTTCCTGATTCCCAGCCAGTTTTCCAATCTCACGAAAGGTGGTTTCATCTATATCCTGTGAGTAATTGGGGTGGATGCCAATTGTTGAAAAGATAAAACCAGGGTACTGCCTGGCAAGTGCCAGCGACTTGTGGCTGCTTTCAAGGTCAATGGAGATATTGATGATGAAGCGCAAACCGATTGCACTGGCGCGTTCAATTGCTGCCTCGCGATCAGCGTCAAAGGGTTCAAAATCCAAATGGGCATGAGTATCACAAAAAACAACCATTGCTCAATTTTACCAAAGCCCTCAGCCCGTTGTTGCTGCAACTTGTGATATTATTGGGTAGCTTTGGTTATCGAATTCCAAAAACGAGTCCAGGGCATCATTAAAGAAAAACTTCCTGTGAAGACAGGTATTCGAGGCGAATGAATATATCTTCCTACTTGTTTGGTTTCATCGTTGCAACACTTTTGGGGGCGCTGTTTCATCTTTGGCGCGATGGTGGCATTTTACGACTCATGCTCTATTTGGCTCTTTCCTGGGTTGGCTTTCTCATTGGTCACTTAGCTTCCGGCACACTTGGCTTCAACTTTGTTAGCGTTGGTCCGGTCAACCTCGCCGGTGGGATTATTGGCAGTGTCACCTTTTTGTTCCTGGGGCATTGGTTTACTCAGGTTCAACCTGAGCTGGTTACCCGGAACGAGCAATGACCTCTGATGCTACCGAACCGGTCAACCTGGTAAAAGAAGGTGACCTGGTTCAACTTCACGGTACAACCCACAAAAATCATCTCCTGGTTCTGAAAGCCGGCGAGGTCTTCATGACCCACCGTGGCGTAATCAAGCACGATGACATCATCGGGCAACCCTGGGGCGTGCGCCTCGAATCGCACAGCGGGCATCCTTTCTTTGTGCTTCAGCCGGGCATTACCGATCTCGTACAAGCCATTAAGCGCACTACGCAGATCATGTATCCGAAGGATATCGGCTACATCGTCTTAAGACTGGGCGTTGGTCCGGGGAAACGAGTGTTGGAATGCGGTGGGGGTTCCGGAGGGCTGACAACAATGCTCGCATTTCTGACTGGTGATACTGGCAGGGTCTATTCCTATGAGCGCAACCCCGAAGTCCAGCAACTGGCTCGCAAGAACCTGCATCTCTTCGGGCTCGACCAGCGTGTTGATTTTAAGCTGGGCAATGCTGATCAGGGATTTGAGGAACGCTACCTTGACGCCATCTTCCTCGATTTGCCAAACCCTTATGATTATCTCGAGCAAGTCAGTGCAAGCCTTAAGGGCGGTGGTCAATTTGCGACACTGCTGCCTACCATGAACCAGGTTGAACTGACCTTGCGCGCGCTTTCTCACAGTAATTTTGCCTTTATTGATGTCTGTGAAATTCTTTTACGTCATTACAAGTCCGATTGGGGTCGCCTTAGACCCGTCGACCGAATGGTGGCTCACACCGGTTATCTGATCTTTGCCCGTTCAATCCAGGCAAGTTTGGAAGAGATGAATAGCGATGTAGAGGAGATGGAAGCCGATGATTGAACTGCCTCCCGATTTGCCAGCTCGCCTTGCAGAGCAGGAAAAAAGCGGCATTCGTTGGGAAGGGCTTGCGCAAGCTGAGCGAGACAGCAAGCTGATCCCGGCAGCAGTACTTTTACCCCTGATTCGTCTGAAAGGGCAATGGCATCTTGTCTACACCTTGCGTTCGGTGCGTTTGCACGATCATAGTGGACAGGTTTCTTTCCCCGGTGGATCATGGGAGCCTGGTGATGCGAACCTGATCGAAACAGCCCTGAGGGAATCCAAAGAAGAAATTGGACTGGATCCAGCCGCGGTAAAGGTGATGGGTTGCATGGCGGAAATGGCAATGATCACCCGTTTCATGGTCACCCCGGTGGTTGGAATTGTCAACTGGCCGACACCACTGACTGTGAACCCCGATGAAGTTGACCGTGTCTTTTCCATCCCCCTGGATTGGCTTGCAGACCCAGCTAACCGGGAATATCGCAACCATACCCACAGGGGTATCGACTTTGACATGCTTTACTTCAAGAAATATGATGGGGAAACTGTCTGGGGGGCCACTGCAGCTATGACCCTCGACTTTTTGCGCTTGATCAGGTAAATCTCAGAAAATCCGAACCCTTGTTTGAATAACTTCTTTTCTTTCAGGATCTCCTGCCCATCTACCTCTCCCCCAACTATCAAAAAGACCCATCCAATTGACAGGTCTTTTTGATCATAATCTGACGTAGAAACGAGATTATTATTCTTCTTCTTCCTTCTTGCCTTTTTCCATAACCTCAGGTTCGGGTCCACCTTCGGGTGTTTCGGCTTCTGCCTCTTCCGCAACATAACTAACAGAAACAATAACCTCTTCAGCAGGTGTAAGAACGGTGATTTTATCGCCCAGCTTCAGATCACCAACAGTGATGTTGTCGTCCACGGTTACGATACTGCTGAGATCAACTTGGACTCTTTCCAGCATGTCATTCGGAAGAGCTTCGATTTCGAGCTCATTCAGAGATTGGTTGATCAGTGTGTTGGGCGCTTCATCCAATACTGGGGCTTCGCCAACCAGCTCGATGGCAACGTTAGCGCGCAGCATTTCGGTCATGGAGAGAGCCAAAAAGTCCAGGTGCAGCAGGGCACCGGTGACCACGTCATAACTGCGATCGCGGACAATGACCTTGGTCTTTTTGCCGCCAAGATCGAGTGTGACCAGCGTGGTGGGGGTGATCTTCTTCATCAAAAGGGTAGTGGCATGGGTTTCCATTTGAACCGGGTAGGAATCAACCTTGTGGCCATATACAACACCGGGGGTGATTCCCTGGCGGCGCATTTTTGAGACCTGTTTTCCGGTCACTTCGCGCTTTTCAACTTTGATAATAATTTCGTCGTGCTTTGTAGTCATTTTTCCTCCGAGCGCCTCTCACCCTCTTTGGGGTTACCCTCGCTCATAAATTTACCAGACGGTTTTCTGGCGACTGATAATGATACTCGTTGAAGTGAGTTTCGTCAACGATTTCACATTAGATTCGTGTAAGCCTGCGATGATGTCAACGTTTAATAATTACGGATAAGGCGTGGACGGCGTGGGGTCTGCTGGAACACCGGTGATCGTGGGTGTTTCAGTAAGACTGGGCGGTACGGCTGTTCATGTACACATCGGTGTTGGAGGAAGTTGTGTAACTCCGGGTGTTAGCAGAAAGTCTCCAGGTGTGATTTCGTAAAATGACCAGGGAGTTAATTTTGCACTGGGATCCTCAAGCGTCACAGTTGGAAAAGGGGTTTCACTATAAACCACGCTGCCTTGACCTTGTGACCAAAACAAATCTGCCTCATCAAACACGAATTGTTCTGCACCATACATTAATTCAACTTTAACCGTGGCGAATCGACCTTCCACGGTTTGCTCACAATCTGATAGTATGTAAGTTATTGTTGTTATGCCATCCTGTGGAAAATCCATTCTGGAATTTATCGTATCATTTATCCATCCTTCATTTACTGCATCTCCCTCAACGTTTAATACCTCAACATTGCATGCTTCTTTCGGGAGTAAGCTGAAAATGACTAGAACGTCTTCAACAGGTTTGAGCGACTCAATCTCCCAATTAACAGTCCAATTCTCGGTATTGTTCCCAGGAGGGGTGACAGTCAGTTCGATAACAAACGCATCGCTAATTTTATGGAAATTTGTGTCTGGTCCGGAAACAAAGCTTTGAGTGGTTTCTGATAATTCTTCGGTTGCCACTGAGTATTCTTGGCTAGAATAGGTACAACCGGTTGTGATGATTGTCAACAATATGATTAATCTGATAATGCATTCACTTCTCAAGTTAATTACCTCTTGTGAATCAAAAATCAAACAAAACTAAAATAAGTATAATCTATTAGACGGAGGCTACTATGTGTGGGAGATTTACGATGGCAATCGATT
The DNA here is from genome assembly GCA_038562515.1 of Anaerolineaceae bacterium. Classification (GTDB taxonomy): domain Bacteria; phylum Chloroflexota; class Anaerolineae; order Anaerolineales; family Anaerolineaceae; genus Mesolinea. The sequence goes on along the minus strand of JBCFBG010000012.1, from coordinate 26,109 downwards.
CTGAAGACCTGCGCACCCAACTGGCGTTGGGTCAGATGCCGCTTGACTGGGAAAAACGCTATAACATTGCGCCCTCTCAGGATGTGCCCACAGTTCCCTTCGCCGAAAGCCGGGATGTGGTTTGGATGAAATGGGGCCTGGTGCCTTTTTGGGCAAAAGATCCTTCTATCGGTTACAAGATGATCAACGCTCGTGCCGAGACTGTGGCAGAAAAACCTTCTTACCGCAGTTCTTTTCGAAATAAGCGCTGCCTGATCTTGGCAGACGGTTTCTACGAATGGCGCAAAAATGGCAAGCTTTCGATTCCCTACTACTTTCAATTGGAAAACGGCGCGCCTTTTGCCTTTGCTGGATTGTGGGACGATTGGGAGAACAAAGGTGTTTCTTCGTTGCCTGGTGTGCCCGGGCTAACCACTTGCACGCTGATCACGACCGAAGCGAATGAAGATGTCAGCCCAGTCCATCCCCGTATGCCTGTGATTTTGCAGAAAGATAAAATGTGGGATTGGCTCGAAGAAAGTGACCCGCGTTTTCTGATGAGCTTGCTCAAACCACTTCCTGATGGCAGTCTGACCGCTCACCAGGTCAGCCGGGATGTCAACACCCCACAAAGTCAGGGAGAGTATCTGACAGAACCGACGAAAGATACCCTCTTTTAGTGAGTGTAGTTTTTTTAGAATCCTGAGGACCTTTTGCGAAGGATCTTAACATGTCTTCCCAACGATAGCCATTTCCTATCAGCTACAAATCCACACCCCTCCCCATTTTCCGTACGGCAAAATTTGCGAAGGACTGAGGCGCGGACCCCACTCCCGCAAACGGGACGCAAGCTGTCTTGAGAGGGGGTGATAAGCAGTCAGTTACCATCAGTTATCAGCTATCAGCTATCAGTTATCAGCTATCAACCACCCTCTAAAAGCTATCGCCTATCCCTCTAATGTAATGTAAAATTAACCTACCGAAATTAGGCTAAGGATGCAACCTTTATGAAATTCACAAAACGTGCTGTTGTGGCATTTATCTTACTATCTCTCATCCTGGCTGCCTGTCAGCCGGCTGTTCAAACCCCTCAACAAACTGCCACTGCCCAGGTTACTGAACCGATTGCAATTGAGCCAACCGCGACTGTTGCAGTACCTGCTGTTGAAGACTACATGGGTTGGTGGAACGAAGTGGTCTTCTACGAAATCTTTGTGCGCTCTTTTAAGGACAGTGACGGGGACGGAATCGGGGATTTCCAGGGCATTATCAGCCAGCTTGACTACCTGAACGATGGTGACCCAGAAACGACAGACGACCTCGGCATTGGCGGGATCTGGTTGATGCCGATTATGCCTTCGCCCTCCTACCACGGCTATGATGTAACCAATTATCAAACAGTCAATCCGGACTACGGCACAATATCTGATTTCAAGCAGCTGCTTGAAGCATGCCATCAACGCGGTATTCACGTAGTCATCGATTTTGTAGTCAACCACACCTCCAGTGAACATCCCTGGTTTCTTTCTTCACAGGATCCTGCCAGCGGATTCCGCAATTGGTATGTCTGGGAAGGCTCCAACCCCGGCAGACCGGGTCCCTGGGGGCAAAACGCATGGTATGAAGCCGGAGGGTACTATTATTACGCGCCGTTTTGGAGCGAAATGCCCGATTTGAACTATCACGAACCGATGGTGACCAAGGCGATCTACAATGCTTCCCAGTTTTGGCTCAACCTGGGTGTGGACGGCTTCCGCGTCGATGCCGCCCGCTACCTCTTTGAAGAAGGTGTAAGCCAGCAGGATACCAAGAGCAGTATTGCCTGGTTCCAGGACTGGCGCAACTTTTATACTGCAATCAACCCGGATGCTTACACGGTTGGCGAAGTCTGGACAGACACGCAAATTATTGCTAAATATAATCAACCTGTCCGCGGTATGCAGGAATATTTCATGTTCGACCTGGCAGCCGACATCCTGGGTGGGATTTATTCGCCCGATCCTTCCCGCATCATGAAAAGCTACCTGGACACGCTGGCATATTTCCCTGATCAGCAGTTCGCCACTTTTTTGACCAATCACGACCAACAGCGGGTAGCTTCTTACTACGGCAGTCGCTTGCAGCCTCAAAAACTGGCTGCTTTTGTCTATCTGACCGGTCCCGGCACACCTTACCTGTATTATGGTGAAGAAATCGGTATGATTGGCGGAAAACCTGACGAATTGATCCGGAAACCTATGCAATGGTCAACTCAAACCGATGCTGGATTTAGTGATGCGAAGCCGTGGCAGGAACTGGCAAAAGGTTGGGAAGAAACCAATGTCGAAACCGAAAGCGCGGACCCTGAATCGCTTCTCAACTGGTACAAAGCCCTCATCAATACACGGAATCAAATCCCTGCATTGCAAAAAGGGAGCTATTTACCTTTCAGCTCCTCCTGCCGCCGGCTTTATACAGTTGCACGCATTTATGAAGACCAGGTCATGCTTGTGATGGCCAACCTGGGTGTGCAAGATATGGAAAATTGCACGATTTCAATTGAAGAAAGCCCGCTGGCTGGCACATGGAGCGTCGAGAGTGTTTGGGGAGAGTTACCTTTCAATGAAATCACCTTCGCAGACGGCGGCGCTTTATCCGAATTTCTGGTGGCACCACTGCTTGAAGGTGGACAAACCATGATCCTGATCCTGGGCAAGTAATTGCCCGTTTTATCTTTTGAAAAAGGAGAAATATGAAAATTTCGATGAAAATTTTGAGTTTTCTTTTACTGCTCTCAGTTTTGGCTGGCTGTGGTGCCCCCACCTCAACCCCAGCTGCCACCGAGCTTCCTGCCGAAGTAGAGACGCAGTTGCCCGAGCCAACCGAAGCAGTGGAAGAGTTGCCACTTTATGTCAACCTTACCTGGCATCAGCACCAACCACTCTATTATAAAAACGAAGAGGGTGTCTACACCCGTCCATGGGTACGCGTGCACGCCACCAAAGACTACCTTGACATGGCAGAGTTGGTCGCGCAACACCCAGGAATGAAGGCAACTTTCAACCTGACCCCCTCTTTGATCCGACAACTGGACGATTTCGTCAACAATGGCGCCAAAGACCTCTATTGGGTGATGGCTGAGATCCCGGCTGCTGAACTGACCGCGGAGCAAAAAACGTTCATCCTGACTCGTTTCTTTGACGCAAACTGGGATCACATCATTGCTGTTCATTCCCGTTACCAGGAACTACTAGATCTGCGTGATGGCACCGATGAGGATGCGATTGCGGCTGCCGTTGAAACCTTCACCGAGCAGGATTTTCGCGACCTGCAAGTATGGTTCAACCTTGCCTGGGTAGACCCCGATTACCTTGCCCAGGAACCGTTCAAAGACCTGGTAGAAAAGGGTCGGGATTTCAGCGAAAAGGACAAAGTTGTTCTGTTTGATGGCATCAAGACGTTGATCGCCAAGGTAATCCCAACCCATAAAGACCTTCAGGATCAAGGCATTATTGAAGTGATTACCACTCCTTATGCTCATCCGATTTTGCCCCTGATTTATGACACTGACCTGGCTTTAGTTGGTAATCCCAAGGCACTCATGCCCAAGCAACGTTTTAGCCAGCCTGATGACGCCGTCTTCCACTTGCAGAAAAGCGTGGAGATGTACGAAGAGCACTTTGGAATGCCTGTACGCGGCATGTGGCCAGGAGAGGGTTCGGTTGCCGAACAAATCGTGCCTTTGGTGAGTGCTGCTGGCTATAAGTGGATGCAAACCGGAGAGCCTGTGTTGGTGGCTTCGCTTGGCATGCAGGGTGACCGTTTTGCCCGTGACGGGTCAGACACTGTTACCGACCCTGACACATTCTATCGTCCCTATTTTGTTCAAGGCGAAACTGGCGAAAAAGTTGCAGTTTTCTTCCGTGACTGGGTCATTTCTGACAAAGTCGGTTTCACCTATTCTGGCATGAGCGGTGAAGATGCTGCCCAGGATATGGTCAACCGCCTCGAAAACATTCGTACGAGCTTGGAAGGCACTGAAGGGCCACACATTGTCACCATTGTGGTGGATGGCGAGAATGCCTGGGAAAACTATGACAACGATGGCAAGGAATTCTTTCATGCACTGTATACCAAACTGGCTACCAGTGACACACTGAAAACCATCACACCTTCAGAATATCTTGAACTCTACCCAGAGCAGCGTGAACTTCCGGAACTCTTCCCTGGTGCCTGGTTCAGTGCCAACTATGACACCTGGATTGGTGAACAAGAAGAAGCCGAAGGCTGGGATTTACTCGCAAAGGTGCGGGCTGACCTGAAGCAATACGAAGACGGGACCCTCAGCGCAACCCCCGAAGCATTAGCAGAAGCGCAGGATTTTATGTACCTGGCTGAAGGCTCTGACTGGTTCTGGTGGTATGGCACCGATCAGGATTCTGGACAGGACAGCTACTTTGACGAAGGCTACCGCGCCCTGCTGAAAGGCGTTTATACCTCGTTAGGCGTCGAATACCCGGCTTTTCTGGATATCCCCATCATCCAACCGCAAGCAGTAAAGGCAGATGTCGCGGTTAGTGGCATAATGACTGCCGCTGTTGACGGAAATCTGGAAAATGAGGAGTGGAAACCCGCGGCGAGGTATTTTTCATACGATGAATCAGTCATCGGGACTTTTGCTTATGGCATGGATCAGGCTAATTTGTACATCGCGTATGATATTACTGTTCCTGATAACATCTACACATCCGTTGAGGTCTACCTCAATGCAGCTGGCGATAGCGGAAAATCCATGGTTAGCTTAGACGGTGTTAACCTGATCTCACCAGTTTCCCGCATGATTCACATGCCCTTCGACAGCAGCCCGATAATCATGTATATGGCTAGTGAGGATGGCTGGGTAGAATCAGGTGAAGTCGATGGAATAGCCATTATGAATGGAAATCTCGTAGAAATCTCACTACCAAAATCAATTTTAGGTGATGTAGGAGCGGGAACGGTTGTCCCAGCCCAGGTTATCTTGCCAGCAAATGAACAAATCCAGATCAACAAAACGGCACCAATCGGCATCCAATACTTCAGCTTTGAGCCACTTACATCTCTTTTACGGATCGAAGACCCCGAAGGGGATGACTTTGGTCCCGGAACCTACACTTACCCGACCGACGGTGTCTTCAAGGCAGGCGATTTTGATCTGACTTTCTTTGAAATTTCCAGCGATGGTGCCAATCTGTATTTCAGTTTTGGTGTCAAGGCAGAGATCGCCAACGGCTGGGGCTCCCCCTCAGGCTTTTCTGTTCAGACTTTTGATGTCTATATGGATAAAGATCCTGGTTCCGGTACCGGCGCACGCATGCTCTTGCCAGGTCGTAACGCAGCCCTGGCTGCTGAGAATGGCTGGGATATTGCCCTCTGGATCGAGGGTTGGACTCCGCAGGTGGTCGTCCTTGATGCTGATGGCTTGCCGGTCAATTACACAGAAGCCACCAGCGCGATGAAGGTCTACGTCGACAACAGCCAGAATGCCGTTGTTGCCAGTGTGCCTGTGGAATTCTTCGGCGAAGGTGAACCAACAACTTGGGCTTTTGCAGTAGCCTTGCTCGGTCAGGAAGGTTACCCGGCTGACGGCGTGTGGCGCGTGCGCGATATCAGCCAGAAGGCGGAAGGTTACCGGTTTGGTGGTTCTCCTGCTGATAACAACCACACCCGCATTATCGACCTGCTCATCCCAGATGGCGCAGCGATTGATCAGCAAACAGCCTTGGGCACCTATCCCTCCTCCGCTTCTCCAGTGGATGGCAAAGGTCCTGACGATTTTGCCATCGTTCCCATGATATTTGTAGAAAGTAAAAATTAAGAGAGAATCATGACAGAAGACTTTCATATTACTTCCAACCCCAGACCTGATGTTGAGTTGACGCTCGATGATGGACGCGTCATCACTGGAAAACGCGGGGCGAAATTGGAAGAGTTTATCAACTTAATCCAGGAGGACCACCAGCCATTGATCGTTGGCGTAGTCCTCAACGGTTCCCTGCGGGAGCTGACCTTTCCATTAGCGCTTGATGGTGTTGCCAGCTTGATCACAATGGCTGATGCTGATGGGGCTCGAATTTACCGCCGTTCGCTTGTATTCCTTCTTGAAGTGGCCTTTAATCATTGTTTTCCGAATGGTCTGCTGACTATCGATCACTCTGTCTCTTCGGGTGGGTATCACTGCCAGATCTATAACCTGGGTGGTTTTGGTCAGGCCGAAGTGGAAGAACTTGAACGATACATGCACAAGCTGGTAGACGATGACATTCCTTTCATTCGCGAAACTGTTCCCTTGCAAGAAGCTATCGATTATTTCACTGCCTCGGGAGAGTCTGACAAAGTAAGCCTGCTAAAATATCGCCAACGTCCGGATTTGGTACTCTACCGTGCCAACAACACTCGGGATTACCATCACGGCTATATGGTGCCTTCTTCAAGGTATTTGAAGAGTTTTGAATTGGATCTGGTTGAAGGAGGCTTTGTGCTGCGTTTTCCACGCCGACATACTCCCAACGAGATTGAACCTTTGGGAAAATTCCCAACTCTTCTAAAGACATTCAAGGAATACGGCGATTGGTTGAACAAATTGGGGATCCCCTCAGTGGGCGCACTGAATGATGCTATTCAAACCGGGCACGTGGACGAAGTTATCCTTGTTTCTGAAGCTCTGCATGAGATGCAGATCTCAAAAATTGCAGATCAAATCTACGAGAACCATGACAAGATTGGTGTCATACTGATTGCTGGTCCCAGCTCTTCCGGGAAGACAACCTTTTCAAAAAGACTGAGCATCCAGCTTGTTGCCAGGGGTATCAACCCCTTTGCCCTGGAAATGGATAACTTCTTCGTAGACCGCGAAAAGACCCCACTCTTACCGAATGGAAACAAGGATTATGAATCCATTCGCGCCATGGATCTGGACCGTTTGAGTCACGACATGAAAGCTCTCATGGCTGGTCAGGAAGTGCAGCTGCCGCATTACGACTTTATTACAGGAAAGAGCAAAGATGGCAAGGTCGCGAGGTTAAGTAAAGATGATATCGTCATCCTCGAAGGTATTCACGGCTTGAACCCCAACCTGTTGCGGGATGTCGACCCAGCGAATACTTTTCGAATTTACATCTCCTGCCTCACACAACTGAACCTTGATCGGCATAACCGCATTTCAACAACTGACACCCGCATGCTCAGGCGCATCGTACGCGACGCGCGCGACCGCGGCTACAGCGCCAACCAGACCATCGCGCGCTGGGATTCTGTGCGCGTAGGTGAAAAACGACACATATTCCCATACCAGGAACACGCGGACGTCATGTTTAACTCTGCCTTGGTTTATGAAATTTCAACCTTGAAACCACTGGTAGAGCCACTCTTGCGTCAGGTTAGTTTTGGCACGATGGAACACGTCGAAGCCAAACGTTTGTTGAAATTTTTGGAATGGTTCCTGCCTGCCAAATCGGAATATGTACCTGACAACTCGTTGCTGAGGGAATTCATCGGCGGTTCTATATTGACCGATTTTTCCATGTGGCAGCGCTGACGTAAATGCGCCATTTTTACCGTAAGGGCGGGTTCCAAACCCACCTTCTGGAGAAAGAAAGAAAGAAATAATGACAAAAAATGGCTGCCCTGGATAGGACAGCCATTTTCATAATCCTCAGAAATTCTTTATTCCGTTAGTGACTTCTTGATCATCACTGCTAATCTTCTGACGCCTTCCCGGATTTTTTCAGGGTTGGTTGCCGAGAAATTCAACCTCATCGTGTTGACCGGTCCACCGTTGGGGTAGAACGGCACACCAGGAACATAAGCCACTTTTGCTTCCACAGCCTTCGGGAAGAGTTCCAGACTGTCGCAACCTTCCGGCATACGAAGCCAGAGGAACAAACCGCCCTTAGGCACAGTCCAGGTAGTTCCTTCAGGCATGAAATCTTCAAAAGCCTGAAGCATGGCATCACGGCGTTCTTTGTAAACCCGCTTGATTGTCTCAATATGCGCAGGCAACCATTCCGAGCTTGCCATCTCGTAAGCGACATACTGATCGAAAGTCGAACACTGTAAGTCCGCTCCCTGTTTGGCTTGAACCATACGTTTGATAACCTCGGCAGGTCCAATCACCCAGCCAATGCGAAGACCTGGAGCCAGAATTTTAGAGAAGGTGCTGGTATAGATGACATTACCTTCAAATTCCGTATTCCCACAATTATGATACTTGGCATCAAGGGCTGCAATCGGCGTGATCGGCTCGCCTTCGAACAGGAGTTTGCCGTAAGGATCATCTTCAATCAACGGCACAGCATACTTGCTTGCCAGTTCGATCAACTTTTCGCGGCGTTCAAGTTTCATGGTAACGCCCAATGGGTTATGGAAGTTTGGTAAAACATACATAAACTTGATGTTTTGTCTGATTAAATCTTCCAGATTGTCTGTAACCAATCCGTCCTCATCAGTATCTGCGGTCACGAAGGTTGGACCGTAGGTATTCCATGCCTGGATTGCTCCAAGGTAAGTAGGGGATTCGGTCAGAATCCGGTCGCCATTATTGATAAAAATTCGTCCGACAAAATCGAGGGCTTGTTGGGAGCCGGTAGTGATTAGAATATTTTCTTTTTTCACTCCCAGACCATATTGATTCACATCATCAGCGATCCACTGACGCAGTGGGTCATATCCTTCGGTTGTTGCATATTGCAAGGCTTTCTTTCCATTTTCGAGCAAAACCTTTTCACAAGCAGCAATCATTTCTTCAATCGGGAAGAGTTCAGAGGCAGGGAATCCACCTCCGAACGAGATTACATCTGGCTGATTTGTAACCTTCAAAAGCTCTCGAATGAATGAACTCTTCATCCTTTGAGTCCGATTCGCGAAACGAAGTTCCCAGGGTGTTGGCATATATGTACTCTCCTTTTTATTTTGTCTATTTCATATATCGACTAACAATTGTTGCCGCGCCAGGGAGGGCTACCCGATCGCCAGGGGTGAGTTGAGCGGGTGGATTTTGTCTCCAATTTGGCGCGTTCTGGAAAATGAATATTTTGGTTCCTTCTACCGCGGCTTTTTTATCAATAAATGCCTGACCAGTCAGGAAACCATCGCTATCGATCGCACAGCTGGTGACCTTTCCGATCATTCGTCCCTTCAGATCGCAAACCGGGTCCCCATGGTGAGCCATGCGTACAGCTTTTTCGTCAAAGGTGAAGCGTGCAACTACACCTGTGCGTTCTGCCTCTCGTTTAACAAAGGCATCCCTGCCAATAAACCAGGCAGAGTTAAGTTTTAGGAAGGGCAGGAACCCAGCTTCGCCGATGGTCAGGTTCATATCTCCGCCCATCTCGTGCCCGTACAAGGGTAGCCCGGCTTCGGTTCGCAGCGAATCTCGCGCGCCTAAACCATTGGGCAGCATACCCATCGGGGTGCCAGCCTCCATGATCGCATTCCAGAATCGAACGGCTTCGTCTGGATGAACAAAAAGTTCAAACGACATCTTTTCACCGGTATAACCCGTGCGTGAGACGATTACATCGATGCCGCCCACCACACTCTGACAAAGCTGATTGCGGTTCAGGCGGCGGATCTTGCGCTGCTCTGCCGGTTCGGCGATAGAACATAGAATATCCCGACTGAGAGGACCCTGCAGTGCAATGTCAACCAGCATATCTTTGCCTTCTTTGGGGTCTTTCAAATTCCGAAGGGTCACGTAACGACCAAAAATAGTTACCCAGGGGCGTTCCCGGTCAACGACTACTTCGCCATCTTTGACTGCATTCAGCCACGCCCAATCTTTTGCTTCATTGGCAGCATTGACCACCAGCAGGTACTTTTCTTTGGCGAGGCGATAAATGATCAGATCATCAATCACATTCGCATCCGGATCCATGAAGTGGGTGTAAACCGATTCACCAATTTCGCGGAAGAGTACATCATTACCGCAAACGGAATCCAGGAAGACTGCCGCATCCGGGCCTTCTGCCACAAAGACACCCATGTGAGTCACGTCAAATAGCCCTGCCGCCTGGCGGGTTGCAAGGTGTTCCTGCAGGACCGAGGAATACCACAAGGGCATGTCCCAGCCGGCAAAAGGTGCCATTTTAGCGCCCAGAGCGACATGCGTATCGTAAAGCGGGGTACGCTTGACTGGTTCGTCAACGGGTTCATTCCAAACGAAATCTGGACGGGCATCAAAAGTCACATCCTTGGGCATGCCCACAAAGTAAGGTTTGTAATAATCGATGGCGTCCCCTTCGGGTTTCACCCAAACCGGATCGGCTTTATTGATCGAAATCGGACCGGGAATCCTTTGGGTCAGGTCTTCATCGTAATAAATGAAACCAGTGGACAATCCCACGATCCACAACCCAGCCAGCCCCAGTTTATCGGCTGACACGGTCAGGATATAACGATAATCGGATTTGCATGTCAACACACCTTCGATGTTGCCTGAGGTTGTGTGCATCATCGTGTTTTGAGAATCTCCTGGTTTCAGAGCTTCGACGTCACTGGTCATGGTGAGGTTGAGGAAAGATCGCACGGTTTCGCCGGTCATTTCCAACGCACCAAAACCGGAACGTGGATGATCTTCCAAATAGAAATAATGCGGGAAGCCGTGGAACTGAGTTACTTCGTCGATACCAGGTTTTGCATCTGCCATCGCACGGACTTCACTATTGATGCGAATGAGGGTTTCAAAATCAAGCTTGGCGCGGGTCTTGTTGCCTGTGCGTCCGATCATGTAATAGGGAGTGGTAGCTTTGAATAAACGATCAATCAGACCGGCAATGGAGCGGAAATCATTTTCATTGAAACCACGTTGTGTCAACCATGTTGTTCCCATCCGGATGCCACTGGAACGCAATGCGGATTTATCACCCGGAATTGTATTTCGGTTGACAACGATACCAGCCAAATCAAGGATACGAGCACCGAGGTCACCGTTTAACGGGATGCCATCCGGACTCTTGTAGGACTTACAGTCGATCAAGCACATATGGCTGTCTGTGCCACCGTAGGGCACTTTTACACCCAGTTCCACGAAGGCATCGGACAGGGCTTTGGCATTCTTGAGGGTTTGTTCCTGCAATTCGATGAATTGATTGGTTGTGGCAAGTTTGAAGGTTAGCGCCATTGCCGCGATTGTGTTGACATGAGGTCCACCTTGTTCACCGGGGAAGATGCCCTTGTCGATCTGTTCGCCCAGTTCCCGGTCATGGCAAATCACCACAGCGCCACGGGGACCGCAGAGGGTCTTATGGGTGGTGAAACTGACAACGTCGGCAATCCCGATGGGAGAGGCGACTTTCTTTGCAGCAATCAAACCGGCGATGTGAGAAATATCCGCCAACAACCAGGCACCGACTTCATCTGCGATTTCACGGAATTTCTGCCAGTCTGGGATCCAGGGGTAGGATGTATAGCCCGCGATGATGATCTTGGGTTTAGCTTCCTTCGCGATTTTGAGGATTTCGGCATAGTCCAACCGTTGGGTTTTTGGATCGACCGTATAAGAATGAGCATTGTAGAAAAGCCCGGAACGGTTGACCGGTGAACCATGGGTCAGATGACCACCGTGCAGTAAGTCCATACCCAAAATGGGGTCACCTGGTTTGATCAGGGCGGTATAAACAGCAGTGTTGGCAGGTGCACCGGATAGTGGTTGAACATTCACCCACAGATCGTCTGGAATCAAGTCGTTGGCAGCAAATAGCTCCGCTGCACGCCGGCGTGCAAGGGCTTCGACCATATCAACATATTCCACGCCTTTATAATAGCGTCCATCACTGTGCCGGCGATAGCGACCCAGCTGGAGAGCATAGTCCATGATGGTGGCTTCGTCCTGATAGCGCGTTTCGGGGCGAGGGTAACCTTCTGCATAAATGTTGGTGAAAGGCGATGCCAGCAGGTCGCGCACTGCCTTTGGTGCAATGCTCTCACTTGGAATCATAATCAGCCGTCTTACCTGGCGTTCTGTTTCGAAATCGATCAGACCTTTGACATTGGGGTCGTAATCTTCAACACGTTTTTCAAACAAATAATCGCTCATTGTATTACCTCAAGTGGAAATAATCTCTCTGCTGGAAAGCGGAGGTCGTGTTTTGTTCGTCTACTGTAGGAAATAGGGTTGGAAATTGATACAAAAAAACCTTGACTACAATCACGCGACCGTAGTCTTTATCCAAGGTCATCTGTAACTTCGCCATCATTGCAATTGTACCTTATTTAATGGCGCTTATCCTGAACAACACTGGTATATGCAAGGACTATATGCCTTATTTTTGAGGCTGAGCCTGTACTATAATCAAGGAATGCTTGAACAAGAGCGCGACCTAAGCGAAGAAGTTGCTTTGATTAACGCCGCAAAAACCGACCCGGAAGCATTCGGATTGCTTTATGAGCGTTATGTCGAGCGCATTTACAATTACATCTACTTCCGGGTTGGCGGTACGGGTGATGCTGAAGACCTGACTGCCAAGGTGTTCTTCAAAGCCTTGAGAAATATCGGCGGATATCGCCACATGGGGCTGCCTTTTTCTGCCTGGTTGTACCGCATCGCCCACAATTTGGTTGCAAATTACCATCGCGACCGATTTAAAATTCAGGAAATCTCGATTGAAAATCTGATTGTGGAAGACACCAACAGGAGTAGCGCACCGGAACATATGATGGAGACCAAGCAGGAAAACGACTTCCTAATGAGCTTGGTGAATGACCTTTCTTCTCAGAAAAGAGAATTGATCATTCTCAAATATGTTCAAAAACTCTCTAATGAAGAAATCGGTCAAATTTTTGGCAAGACCGAAGGGGCGATAAAGAGCTTGTATCACCGCACTTTGGTCGAACTTAAGGAGCGCGCAAAACAAAACAAGGATGCGCGTATCCTCTGAGTTGCCAGGGGGTTTTATTATGCAAGGAGATGGATGAGAGCATGAAAATGGCTGAAGATTTTGATAACGAATTGCGTGGGTTTGAACAGCAGCTTGCACAACAACTCGAGCGCTTTACACCCGATAGTCAATTTGTGCAGGATTTGAAAACACGCCTGGTTTCTTCCCGCGTTTTCAACCGCAGGCGTGAAATTGGTGCAATCATGGTTGCCAGCCTGGGGCTGTTGTTTGTCGCTGCTCTCGCCATTAGCCTGGGTCAGCTTATCTATCGTAAAAAAGCATAAATTGCAAGCGGGTTCCGAGTATGAACCCAGGTAAAACAATAAAAAAGCGGTCAAGTGACCGCTTTTTTAAAAATAGACGAAAATCTTAACCTTCCAGCGTCTCTCTTACCCAGTCTCCAACCATCCAATACTTGAAATCACGATGATGATAGGTATCAACGGCAGCCACGATTGCATAGATCAAGGCACCAACGGGAATTAAGGTTAACAGAAGTGCAATCGGGAACCCACAAATCCCTACCAGAATAATGCTAAGCGCTGCTGAGAGTGCCCAAGCGATGCCTGCCAATATCGCGGCACCAAAGAAGAATACACCCTGAAATACTAATGCCTGTAAGCTTTGGTAGGCAACATAGCGGGAGCGGTCTTTATAAGCAAAATAGATAATCAGGGGAGGTAAAAGGCCCAACAAACCCGTAAACAGGTTTAGGAAGATACCCAGGTGGGCAAACATAGCCAGGGTGTTTTCTTCAGACTGTTCGAGCCCGGGTTGCGTGGTGAAAACCGGTTCGTCAGCACCATCTCCATGGGCATCAATAATCACAGGATCGGGGTCAATAAAATCGTTTTGATCAGTCATAGCAGCCTCACTTTCACTTGATGGATGTAATTATAAACCATCCTGTTGAGCATGATGTAATCCTGAGCCGTATGTAAGAGCAACATGATAATGTCCTAAAGTAGCAAAATAGAAATGTCCTAATTAATATTAGGAGCTATGACATGGACAATAGAAATGAATGCTAAGGAATTAGCCTGTAAGGCTGAAATAGAACGGGTAGAAGAGAAGCGGACAAGCCAAAAAGAAGCGGCAGCCAGGCTGAGTATCAGTGAACGACAATTTCGGCGGAAACTGCAAAGATATCGGTTGGAAGGCGTTGCGGGGTTGGTGTCCAGGAAGCGGGGAGTACCCAGTAATCGCAAGATGGAGGCGGCGATACGGGAGATTGTTGAAGACTTCATCAATGATCCTTTGGTGAGCGGTTTTGGACCCACTTTGATGGCTGAAAAAGTTGAGCAGATGAAAGCTATCCGTTTGAGCAAAGAGACCCTGCGAAAGATGATGATTGAAGCTGGTGTATGGAAATCAAAGGTCAAAAAGAAGGCTGAACCCCATTACGCTCGTCCCAGAAGGAAGCATCGTGGAGAGCTGGTGCAGATCGACGGTTCTGAGCATGCTTGGCTGGAAGATCGCGCGCCAAAAGCCACTTTGCTGGTGTTTGTGGATGATGCCACCAGCGAGATCCTGGCAGCTGAATTTGTTCCCGAAGAAAGCTTCTTTAGCTATGGGAGCTTGTGTCAACACTACTTTCGGGAACATGGCCTGCCCAAGGCTTTCTACAGTGACCGTTTTAGCGTCTTTCGGGTCAATCGCAGAGATAAGCTCAAGTATGAACCGGTTACTCAGTTCCAACGGGCTCTCGGCATCCTGGATACCGAACTGATTTGCGCCAATTCACCGCAGGCCAAGGGAAGGGTGGAGAGAACCAACCAAACCTTGCAGGATCGTCTCATCAAAGAAATGCGTCTCCTGGGTATCAGCAATTATGAACAGGCCAATCTGTATTTGCCCCAGTTTATTCGCGACTATAACCGCAAATTTGCTGTGTCGCCCGCTTCAAGCCTGGACTTCCATCGCCCTTTGGATGAAACACATGATTTGGCTTTCCTTTTCTCTATTCACGACTTCCGCAAAGTCACCAAAACCTTGCAGATCAATTATGCTGGCAGAGTGTATCAAATCGTGACCAACCATCCTGCTTACTTCTATGCTGATCAGGAGGTTTTGATTACTCGTGATGCTTCCGGTTCTGTCTCAGCCTGGTTCGACGGAAATCTGCTAACCCTGGAAGAAGTGGAGAAGAGATCCGGGCAAACTACGATTGTCTCCTCCAAATCAGAGCAGACAAGTCCGTTACCACCTGCTTATAACCACCCTTGGAGGACCTATGGAAAGAAGATAAACGGGAAGCCAGTGCTTACAACTTAATCAACACAATAGGACATTTCTAAATTGCTGAGATTAGGACATTTCTAACTTGCCTTGACAAATCCTGAGCCGTATTCATTGTAAGGGGCTGAAATATTTGTCGAAAATAAAATAAATATAATCAGTGTGATAAAATTTTCTTATGTCTCTCCGAGTTGTATTTATGGGTTCGCCCGATTTCGCCATTCCGACTTTGAACGATCTTCATCGCAATTACCAGGTCGTGGGTGTGGTCACCCAGCCTGATCGTCCGGCTGGTCGTGGGCGAAAGGAACAACCACCTGAAGTAAAAAAGCTTGCCCTGCAACTTAACTTACCGATCTACCAGCCTGAATCCCTGCGCAAACTCTCTGCGGTTGCCCAACTTGCTGAATGGAAACCCGATCTAATTGTCGTGGCAGCGTATGGGCAGATTTTGCCCAGAGCGGTCCTGGAGATGCCATCGAAGGGCTGCATCAACGTACACGCCTCGCTCCTGCCAGCCTGGCGGGGGGCTTCTCCGATCCAGGCTGCCATCGCCAATGGCGATCCTGAGTCTGGTGTGACAATCATGCTAATGGACGAGGGGATGGACACTGGTGGCATCCTGGCTCAGCGTTCGGTGCCGATCCGACCAGGCACAACTGCTGTGGAACTATCAGATCAACTGGCGCACCTGGGTGCTAAAACGCTCATCGAGATCTTGCCTGCTTACTTGCGTGGTGCCTTGGCGGCTGTGCCGCAGGACGAATCCCGGAAAAGCTATGCTCCAAAACTGACCAAACAAGATAGTTTTTTAGACTTTAACCTTCCCGCCCAGACCTTGCTCAACCAGATCAATGCCTATCAACCCTGGCCAGGAGCGGTTTATGAATGGCAGGGAAAACGCCTGAAAATCATCGAGGCCCACTTTCATCCGACTTTTGAATGTGACCCCAGAGGACGTTTTGTGGTCAACGGCTTGCCCGCCATTTGCACAGGTGATGGCTTGTTAGTTTTGGACACTGTTCAACCCGAAGGAAAGAAACCCATGGATGGCAAGGCGTTTCTAAATGGTCAAAACGGTTGGCTGGGAAGTTAATTTACCAAGTAACCAGGTTGTTCCTTCAATCTGAATCCCGATCGTTACTCTTCAGAGAAAAAAGCTTTTTTCCATTCGTATAATTTATTCAGTGCTTGAATTGGAGTAAGAGATTCGAGGTCAAGAGTTTTGAACGCATCTATCAGGGGGTTGTTCTCCGGAAAAAGGCGCAATTGGTCTTTTTCCTCACGATTATCTGGCAGGGTAGTCCCCGAACTGGCTTCCAATTGTTTTAATATTTCGTTAGCGCGTGCAATGACCGGCGCAGGTAAACCTGCCATCTGCGCCACGTGGATACCGTAAGAGCGGTCAGAAGCTCCCGGTACAATCTTGTGCAAAAAGATAACTTGCTCATCAGCCTCTGTGACCGCCACGTTGTAATTACGCACACCTGGGAAAAGGTCTGCAAGCTCGGTCAGTTCGTGGTAATGGGTGGCAAAGAGCGTGTAGGGCTTTAGCTTTGGATGGCTGTGCAGGTATTCAACGATAGCCCAGGCTATTGAAAGCCCATCGTAGGTGCTGGTTCCTCTACCGATTTCATCCAAAATTAGCAAGCTTCGCGGGGTGGCATTATTCAAGATATTAGCGGTTTCAAGCATCTCTACCATGAAGGTCGATTGCCCCTGGTGGATGGCATCCTGCGCGCCAATACGAGTGAAAACCCGGTCGACCAACCCAATTTCAGCCTGGTCTGCTGGAACAAAACTGCCGATCTGCGCCATCAGCACGATCAGCACCACCTGGCGCAAAAAAGTGGACTTACCGCTCATGTTGGGTCCGGTGATCAGCCTGACGATTTCACCCTCTTCGAATACCGTGTCGTTGGCGATATAGCGATTGCGTCCAGTCAGTTGCTCAACCACTGGGTGACGTCCTGCCAGGATACTGATTCCCTTTTCTTGTTTCAAAGTGGGTCGTGTATATTTATTCAGCGCAGCTATTTCTGCCAGCGAGAGCAGGCAATCCAGCCTGGCAATGCAGCGGGCAGTCTCGAGTAACGCCTGGCTCGATTTTGCCAGCTGTAAAACCACCTGCTGGAAGACCTTTAATTCAATTTCGTGGATCTGGGTTTCCGCATTGAGTACCAGCGATTCATATTCTTTCAAATCCGGGGTGATGAAACGCTCGCTGTTGACCAGCGTTTGTTTCCGAATGTATTCTTCAGGGGCTTTGTCTGCCATCCCGCGGGAAATCTCGATGTAGTATCCAAAAACCTTGTTAAATCCGACGCGCAGGGTTTTTAAACCGGTGCGCTGACGCTCGGACGACTCCAACGAATTGATCCATTCTCGCGCATGTTTGGAAGAAGTGACTACCTGGTCCAGTTCTTGCGAAAAGCCTTCGCGAATGAAACCAATTGTATTGAGGGTTGCTGGCGGCTCATCACTGATCGCCCTCTCCAGTAGATCCAGTTCGCTATCATACTTTCTCCAGCCCTCCAGAACCGGAACCAGTGCCGTTTGGTCGCTTTCAATCAGGTTGATCAAACCTGGCAGCATGCCCAAATCTTCCCGCAGTGCCACCAGGTCATTGGGACGGGCAGAACCGTTCACAAGACGCGTCACCAAACGCTCCAGGTCATGCAACTGCTTGAGTGTTTCAGCGATCTGCTTTCGCTCAATACCATGATGATAGAAATAAGCTACTGCGTCCAGACGCTGGTTGATTTTTTCGATGTCAAGTAAAGGTTTGTTGACCCAATTGCGAAGCAGGCGTTTACCCATGGAGGTCTGGGTTTTGTCCAAAACCCCCAGCAGCGACCATTCAGTTTTCCCTTCTCGCAGTGTTTCGGTTAACTCGAGGTTTCGGCGGGTTTCAGCATCTAAAACCATGAAATCGGACAGGCTATATGTGCTAAAGGCGAGCTCGATTTCCAACAATCCTTTTTGTGTTTCCTTCAGAAATTTGAGTAGCGCACCTGTGGCTCGCACTGCCAGTGGATAGGGTTTCAGCCCAAGCCCTTCCAGGTTGCTCACCCGGAATTGGCTTTTGATCAACTCCTGGGCACGACCAGGCTCGAAATACCAGTTGGGAATGCGGGTCAGATTGAAATCAGGCGCTTCTTTTTCATCAGAGTTTTCAGAAATCAACAATTCCGCCGGATGCAAGCGCTGCAATTCTGCCCGTAAGAGAACATCCACGTTGCCACCCGAGAGTTCGGTAGCAGCCAGTTCGCCTGTGGAAATATCCACATAAGCCAACCCGGCTTTGCCATCTTGCATAAAGTAGCATGCCAGGTAATTGTTTCTGCCACTGGGTAGCAGGTTGGGCTCAACCACGGTTCCCGGAGTGACTACCCGGATCACTTCACGTGGGAAGAGACCTTTATCAGGCTGATCGCCCACCTGTTCACAAATGGCGACATGATAGCCTTTTTCAATCAGCCGCCCAAGGTAATTATCGACAGCATGGAAGGGAATCCCAGCCATCGGCACACGCACACCCTTGGCGACTGGTCGTGAAGTTAATACGATATCAAGCACCTCAGATGTCTTGCGTGCGTCGTCATCGAAGGTTTCATAAAAATCGCCCAAACGAAAAAACACGATCGCATCCGGATATTCCTTTTTGATCTCCAGGTACTGCTGCCGTAAGGGCGTAATCGTTTCGTCCATTGCTTATTTCAGATTCTCTTGAATGTAAGCAACAACCTGATCCAACGCTTCGGACAATTTCTCAGGGTCTTTCCCACCTGCCTGCGCCATATCCGGGCGACCTCCGCCTCCGCCGCCAACTACCTGCGCAACTCTTTTGATCAGATCGCCGGCTTTCAGACCGCGACTGATCAGGTCTGGCGTGACTGCCGCGATAAGCGAAGGTTTTTCATTGATTACTGTACCAAGCACCACGACACCACTGGGATGTTTCTGCCGGAATTGGTCTGCCAGAGCACGCAGCGCATCTACATCTGCATTGGGAATGATTGCGCTCAGCACCGGCACACCTGAAACTTCTCTGACGTCTTCCAACTTCTGTTTGAAAGCCTGATTGGCAATTTCAACGCGTACTTGTTCCAGGTCACGGTTGGTCTTCTTGAGTTCCGCCTCGAGGGCATCAACCTTGATGAGGAGGCCAGCCGGGCTGCTTTGCAAGTGAGCGGCTACCTCGTTGATTTGGCTGATATGCTCCCTGGCAAAATGATAAGCGCCTAATCCGGTAACCGCTTCGATTCGTCGAACACCAGCAGCAACAGAGGATTCGGAGAGGATATAGAAAGAGCCAATTTGAGCAGTATTGTCCACATGGGTACCACCGCAAAGTTCATAAGAAACCCTGCCACGTTCGTCAGCGACTTCAATCGTCCGGACAATCTGACCATATTTTTCGCCAAAGAGCGCGGTGACACCTTCGGCTTTCGCCTGGTCAAGGGACTTAATGGTTTTACGAACCGGATATTCATCGGCAATCAACCGGTTTACATGTTCCTCGATCTTAAGCAGATCGGTTTTTGACACTGCCTGTGGGTAGTTGAAGTCAAAACGCATACGTTCCGGGTCGACCACTGAGCCAGATTGGTGCACCTTGTCGCCCAAAACGTAGCGAAGGGCGGCATGCAGCAAGTGTGTGCCGGTGTGGTTGCGCATAGTCGCACGGCGTGATGCGATGTCCACACTGACCAGGGCAACGTTATCCACCTGCGGAGAGCCTTTTTTGACTGTTCCAGAGAGCAAGATCAATCCGGTAACAGGTTTGTACGTCCGGGTTATTTCGATCTCCCAGCCGGGTTTTTGTTCTGAAATCACTGTTCCGGTATCGCCAATCTGTCCGCCAGATTCAATATATAGGGGGCTTTCGGTCACCACCAATTCAACTTCGTCACCAGCCTGTGCTGTTTGCACCAACTGAGAATCACGAATAATGCCGACTAATTTTGCTGCCGAAGTGAAGGTGGAGTAGGGGTCGTGTCGGACGCCTTCGACCGGTAATTTACCTTGCGATATCAACTCTTCCAATAGCGAGGCATAAAACTCAGTATCGGTGCCGTTCATATCAGCAAAGGCAGAGCCCTTGCCAGAAGCCTGACGGTGGGACTCCATCGCCTCGTAAAAGCCGGCTTCGTCCACGTTCAAATTGGATTCTGCCAGGATGTCACGCGTGATTTCCATAGGGAAACCCAGCGTCGCATACAAGTCGAAGGCTCGTTTGCCATCCAAAATGGTCTCATTGGCGGCTTTGAGGTCTTCGATATACTCCTGCAGCTGGTTAAAACCACTGTCAAGTGTCTCTGCAAATCGTTTTTCTTCACGGGTTAAGGTATCTTGAATTAAATCCTGGTTGGCAAGCAGTTCGGGGTAAGCCTGTTGATAGTTGTCAATCACCTTGGTAGCTACCTTCGCCATGAAGGGCTCTGCCAGGGTGATCTTTCGGGCAAAACGTGCGGCGCGGCGAATGATCATACGGCAAACGTAATTTCGACCAACATTACCAGGGATAACGCCGTCAGCGATCAGGAATGAAGCCGCTCGCACATGATCAGCAATGACACGATAAGTCGTCAGGTTCTGTTGGCGTTGCTCCGGGGTTTGCCCTGCCAGTCGTTGGGTCTCATCCAAAAGTGGTTTGAGCAAATCGGTTTCATAATTGCCATTCACAACCTGGATGATCGAGACAATACGTTCAAATCCCATGCCTGTGTCGACATGGCGCTTGGGTAATGGTTGGAATGTTGTGGGGGAGGTGCGGTTATATTGAATGAAAACGTTGTTCCAGATTTCAACAATGCGGCTGCAATCACCGTTAACCTCGCAAACATGCCCAGGAGTGTCTTTCATGTTGCAGAAGGCAGGTCCGAAATCATAATGGATCTCGCTACAAGGACCGCAGGGACCGGTCTCTGCCATCTCCCAGAAATTGTCCTTTCGTCCACCTTTGACAAGGTGAGAAGGGTCAAAGGCGGGTTGAGCCAGCCAAACATCGTGGGCTTCTTCATCGTTGGGTAGATCGCCTTGATCGTCGACAAAATAAGTTGCGTATAGTCGTTGAGGGTCGAGGCCCCAAACCTTGGTGAGCAACTCCCAGCTCCAGGTGATGGCTTCTTTTTTATAGTAATCGCCAAAAGACCAGTTTCCAAGCATCTCGAAGAATGTGTGATGGGTGTTATCGCGCCCCACAGTGTCGAGATCGTTGTGCTTTCCCGAAACACGAAGGCATTTTTGGGAATCCACAGCACGGTTGTAAGGACGGGTCTCCATGCCCAGGAAAACGTCTTTAAATTGCACCATACCGGCATTGGTAAAGAGCAGGGTGCTGTCACCGCCTGGAACGAGCGAAGCGCTGGGCACGACTGTGTGCCCCCGTTCAGCGAAGAAGTCGAGGAAAGATTGACGAACCTGGTTGCCGGTTAGATACATAAGATTTCTCCAAAAAACAGTAGATTAACTTAAAAATTATACTTGATAACCATTGATAAAATCGCTTTTGTCGTGATGCTGTGAATCTTCAAAATTTGGGGAAGGACAAAATGACCTTTATTTTATTGTAAATAAATAACACACCCGCATTTTTCAAAGCGGATGTGTTATGAACTGAAGGAATGTACCTAGTTAAAAATTCTAGGCAAGCAACCCCAGAAAATATGCTACAACCCCGAATACTGCCAGGGCTAAGACCACCCAAGCGGGATTCAGTTTTTTATTGAGCAGGTACCAAACTCCCCAAATAATTCCAAATGGGAGTAGGTTTGGTACTAATCCGTTCAGCACTTCCTGTAGAATTACTGAGGTTTGACCGACATTGATCACCACAGGAGAGTTAGCAATCACACGTGTTGCGCCCATTCCACCGATGACGAGCAAGCCAAGAATACTAAAGGAATCTGTCAGTTTCACAATTGAATGACTGCCCTCTCCCAAAATGCTCATAATTGAGTTACCACCGCGTTTGTAACCCATGTTATAGAGCGTTCCACCTAGTAAAAGCATGATACCGGCGAAAAGGAAGAAGAAAAAGATTGGACCTGCAAAACTCTGATTTGTTAGTGCCAAAGATACACCAATTGAGATTCCAATC
The DNA here is from genome assembly GCA_038562515.1 of Anaerolineaceae bacterium. Lineage (GTDB taxonomy): Bacteria > Chloroflexota > Anaerolineae > Anaerolineales > Anaerolineaceae > Mesolinea. Next base: position 3,894 of record JBCFBG010000012.1, on the reverse strand, counting down.
GGATATATGATACCACCAGCAAGACTGTCACCGACACCAGCCAGAGGGCCCATTAATCCAGTACGTAGACCGGTGATCATTTCATCTGAAATGTCAGCGCCATTTGCTTTTTGTTCTTCAAGTGAAGCAGCAACACCAGGAATCACGGTTCCTACAAATGAGGGTTCAGTGTTGAAGAAAACCAAGTATCGTTTCATTGCCGAGCTAATGTCCTCAGGAGTCTTGTAAAGACGACGTATCACTGGAACCATTGCAAGAAGGTTTCCAGATGCTTGCATACGCTCATAATTGTAACCAATTTCCGCGCCTAGCCCGATAAGCCAATGTTTTGTGCGGTCCGATTTTGTGAGCCGTTTGGTTAATTCAACTTGAGGTGTAGCATCTGGCAAGTCATCAGTAACCTCAACCCCTTCTTTTGTCTTTTGGGTCGAGAAGTAGTACAGCACCGCGACACAAGCGCCAATGATTGCCAGAGGCATAATTCCGAGGTTGAGGTAGGATGTCAGGAAGAAACCAAGTATAAAGAATGGGATTAAATTCTTCTTACCCAAATATTTCAGTAACATGGCAACACCGAGGGCAGGTAACAAGCCTCCGACAACGGTAAGCGCATTGATGATACTCTCCGGAATCCGGCTCATCATTTCCACAAAGAAATCACCACCAACTGCCATTAGAATAAAGGCAGGGATACCATTGATCAGAAATGCGGTTAATTGAGGTAAAAGGCCAGCATTAACCCAAACTTTGTCCAGTTCAGCTTTTTCTGCATTCCTATCCAGCCGATGCACCCATATTGAGTTAATTGTCATCTGGAGTTGGAACTGTAATACACCAAGTAAACCGATTGGGATGGCAAACGCGACAGCCAACTCAGGACTAGCCTTGGCGAGGATTGTCAAGGCCGTACCATATACTCCTGCGATGCCAATATTTGAGGGCATAGTACCGCCCGCAGATATCCAACCAATGTAAACCAAGTTAATTGTTGCACCAGCCAACATGCCCAAGAGCGGCTCACCGAGGATAATGCCGACAATAGTTCCATTGATTAGCGGATAACAAAATGGCCAGGTGATAGGGCTCCAAATCCGACCAGATGCAAGATTTGCCGCCACAGCGATTAGTAATGCTTGAACAATATTCATTTTTTCTCCTTTATTATTTTGTTGTTGTTTTTATTTATTTGAAAAAAAATCGAGATTTTCGTCATAAACTCTCCTTTTATATAAAATCATTTAATGTGTAGATTTTTTTGCCAGGTCCGGATAACCATCTGGGACCATCAGAACTCACTAAGGCTTCATCTTCCATACGAAAGGAAAGAAAAATACTCTCGGCACCGCGAGATCTTTCGTAGGGGTAGACTCCATTTTCAAGGGCTAACACCATTCCGGTCTCCAATTCGACTGTTGAATCATTCTCGATAGAGGGAAATTCAACTACATTCAAACCGATGGAGTGACCGCTGGAATGAACAAGGTAATCGCCATATCGCGAATGTAGAATATAATTTTCAATTGCTTCACTTACATCACCGATAGTATTTCCAACTTTCATTTTTTCGAACCCAGAATGAACGCTTTCCATGGCAACACTAGCCATAGCTTCATACTCCACCGGCAATTGTTTACCCAAGTACATAGTGCGAGTAAGATCGGATGCATACCCTTCAAGGTGACCGCTAATATCGACCAATATAATCTCACTTGGTTGAACGATCCTGGAGGTAGCATAGCTGTTGAAAGTGCTGTATTTCTCGACGCCACTATTAACTGTTAGATATGAGATCTTATCGATTCCACCCGCACACATTTTGGAGGCAATACCTGAGGCTATTTCTTTTTCGGTGGTTCTTCCCGGCATGATCTCTCGAAATGTATCAGAAATTGCTTTCTCCGTGATATATCCTGCCGCTTCTATGCAGCCAATTTCCCAATCAGTTTTTATCATTCGAGCAACTTCTATTGCATGTGTGCCATCAACAAATTGAATTTGTGTGAACTCATCGATTATCTCTTTTAGAAGTGAGAGAGACCACTGAAAATGTTGCCCTGCATTAGCTTCAATTCCAATTCGGCTAACGGAATTATTTAAACTTGTTAAGTACTTCTTCAATCCGTCAATGTAGTTACTGCAATTCATTGTCCCATAATTACGTGAGGTCGATCCAGAATAATAAATATTATCGATCCAACTGGTGTTCTGTACCGTAGTTTTTTCGAGATATCGTAAAAATATTGCTGGATCCCCTTCTCTAGGAACTGCAACAAAAACTGGTCTGAAAAGGCTAGATAGGTACCATGATCTATAACCAGTAGCATAGTAAATATTTTCGGGTGAAGATAACAACAACATGTCCAAGTCGATATTTGACATTTCAATCTTGAGCTTCCGAATATGGAGCTCATATTCTTCTAAGGTATAGGATTTTAGATAGAGGTCTTTGAAATCCATAATTACTCCTTGTTCAGAAGCTTCTCGACTTCTATTTCCTTGTCCACTGGCACCATCTGGTAGACAATTTTTATACCTCGGTCAATCAAACGACGTAGACTTTCGCGTTCGGACTCGTTAGCCGAGACATTACGAATCAACGTATCACGGCCAGGTTTTGAACCCATTCCACCAAGTATAATTTTATTAATCTGAATTCCATTTTCAACTAAGAATTCAAAAATTTCGGGGGTCTTGACAAGAATCATGAGATTTTCATTTTTCTTCTCATTTTCATGAAGATAATTCATCGCGTGTTCATTGTTCATAATATTTACATCGATTCCTTCAGGGGCAACCGATTTATATATTCGCTGCATTAACATGTTTTGCGCCAGGTCTCCCGCAATGATCAGAATTTCAGTAATCGGATACGCCTTTATCCAAGAAGTCACCACCTGACCATGAATAAGACGATCGTCGATTCTGGCAACGACAATATTTTTCATATTAGCTTTCCTTTTTTCTTAGTAATTCTTGTACAAGAATGTCGCAATTTACCACTGACGCTCTTCCTTTTGAAACCAGGTCATCGAGTACTTCGTGAAAAAGGAGGTCCTTCTGGTCTTGTAGCGTTATTGCTTCAAGCAAAATTGGCAAATTCACGCCGGTTATGTGGCTGAATTTGTGGCTATTGACAATAGTCATGAGTAAATTGAATGGAGTGCCGAAAAACAAGTCTGTAAACACAAGGACATCAACACCCGCTTGTTCAGACTGATCGATTGACGTAGTGATCTGGTCCAGCACTTTACCTGTATCACAACCCAAGGGAATACCAAAAAATTCAACATCATCGTTGAAGCCAGATATCATTTCTGCTGTATTTTTTAAGCTTTTGGATAGGTCTCCGTGCGTAAAAACAATTATTTTATACATTATTCTCCACTAATTGATTTGCTATTTTTTCTATACATCCACTCAGGTTTGCCTGGTTAGTTCGGTCAACCAAAAAAACGATCTTAGAGGCGAACAACAGCAAATCCCAATTATTCATGCTAAAAGTAAACTCGAACTTACCCTCTGGTTCTTGGGGGCGTTGTACGTAGAGAACGCTTTCACCCTCACTCCTGTCAAGATAGTTGAATACACTTTTTCCAACTCCTTCGATTTGTAAGGAAGGCGGAACTTCCACCTTTTGCTCGAAACTTTTTTTCATAAAGAAGATAGAGCAACCCAGGTCAACCAAGTCCCTAAAAATATTTTGTAGCTTTGAAAACTCTTTACTGCTATTGCTCAAAAAATTAAACACGACCGTTTTGATCAATCGAAGATCTAATTCGCTCAATTTCTGTGAGACCTCGACATGAGGTATGTCTTCGTCGATTGAACTACCTTTTGTTGCAATTACAAACTCAAGCGAATCGGTGAAAAAAGTCGTCTTGCTTAACTTCTGAT
>JBCFBG010000087.1:0-3942 GCA_038562515.1 Anaerolineaceae bacterium | reverse complement strand
TTTTCAGGCTTCGGCTGTTGGTCCAACCCACAACATCGAAGCCATTTTGGACAGCTTCGAGTGCCAGGTTGATACCCAGCAGCCCACTCACACCTGTAACAAGCAAGCGGGTCATTATTTTTCTGCCCCGGCTAATTCTTCTTCGATCGGTTTGATGAAAGCCATAATGCCTTCCACATCCAGCCACTGGTTATTGGTGCCGCTGTTGTAAACAAAGCCATCTGGCACTGGCACCCCTTTTTCTTTCCAGGCGTGCCCAAACCAAAGTTCGGCTCCAGAAGGCTGAACCACGTACATATCCGGCAGTTCCAGCGTGTTGCGGGCTTCGTCCTCGGAGATCAGGCTTTCGTGTAGTTTTTCACCTGGGCGAATGCCAATGATCTTGATCTCGGCATTAGGTGCCATTGCTTTAGCCAGGTCGGTCATTTTCATGCTGGGAATCTTGGGAATAAAGACTTCGCCGCCTTGCATTTGCTCGATGGCGTTGATCACAAAGCGCACACCTTGCTCAAGCGACATCCAGAAGCGGGTCATGCGGTCGTCGGTAATGGTCACAACGCCGGTTGGACGCTGCTTAATAAAAAGTGGAACAACGGACCCACGCGAGCCGACCACATTGCCGTAACGCGTGCAGGCGATGCGTGTTTTGCGTCCGCCGGCGTAGGCGTTGCTTTGCACCATCAATTTCTCAGCTGCCAGCTTGGTGGCTCCGTAAAGATTGATTGGGTTGACGGCCTTATCAGTGGAAAGTGCCAGCACTTTTTCGACCCCATTTTCTATGGCAGCGTCGATCACATTGGCAGAGCCAAGGATATTGGTCTTGATCGCTTCCATGGGGTTGTACTCACAGGCAGGCACCTGTTTGAGCGCAGCGGAGTGCACCACGATGTTCACACCATACATGGCACGGCTGAGGCGTTCCTTATCGCGCACATCGCCAATGAAATAGCGGATGCGGGGGTCGTTGAAACCGAGGATTTCACGCATGTCGTGCTGCTTGAGCTCATCGCGGCTGTAGACGATCACTTTCGCAGGGTTGTATTCATCCAGCAGGATGCGGATGAACTTTTTTCCGAATGATCCTGTTCCACCAGTGACTAAAACAACTTTATTTGACCAATCCATACTTGCTCCTTAGCGCGAGTTGCGCTCATTTTTTGATATGACAATGAGGGGATATTGCCCTCTCTCACCAAAATAGTGGGGGAACCACTCTTCCAGCCAATATAAAACCTTTAACCAAAATCGTCCTGCCCATTCCGGCTGGATGACAGAACGAAGGAATTTTACTGAAACACTGCGCCAGACGCGAATTTCGTAGGGCAAGACGCCTTTCATGACGCCGTGAAACCATTTCGCCGACGTTTTAAGCACAAAAGTGCCCACAGGCTCCTGCGCAACTTGCTTCTCGGATTTTTTATCCTGGCTTGCTGAAATTCCATCAGGCATTGAGTCGGCTTCCTTGCCAGTCCAACTTCGCAGCTTATTTGCTATGCGCATAAAAAAATTCATAGTCTTCGACAGGGGCACTTCTGACCAGCCATCCACGGTGACCATGTTGCGACCGGGTTTGAGCGTGCGATATAGCCCCTTGTAAACTCCCACCTTCTCCTCAACGGGAACGTGGTGGATGGTGTGTAATGAGACAATACCATCAAAAACATCGCTGGCAAAAGGCAGGTTGGCAATGTCGGCATTAATGTAGATGCCCTTCTCGCCCAGGCGTTTGCGCGCTTCCTGCAGTGCTACCAGGGATAGGTCCATGCAGACGCGGTACTGGTATCCTTCTGAATAGGTCAAGTATTCGTCATATTGAACTGGACCAGAACCACCATCCAGCAAGAATTTTCCAGTGGGAGCCAGGTGTCGCTTGACACGCATATGGCATTTGTGGATGTAGTCTGCCGATACCGGACGCAAGTCTTCATAACGGGCGTTTTGGTAGACACCATCATCTTCCATCTGCCACCCGATTTCATCGTAAAACTGACCGATTTCGTGCTTGATAGAATCCTGGCTCATATGGGATTCTCCTCATTTGTTGGAAGTGTTTCCAGCCTGGCAAGCCCGCGAGCCGCCCAATCGAGGTGTTCAGCAGCCAGGTAACCAAAGGTCTGCCCATACTTTTGCTGACCCTCATCAGAAAGCACATAGCGCATGGGTCGGTTCTTGAAGTCGTCATGCAGCCAGAGGATATGCCAGGGGAAAGGCAGGGAAAATTCAAAGAAAAACAAGTAGGCGTAAAGCCAGGCTTTTTCAAGCTGTTCGGGGGTAAGCCTGGCAGCAGCAGGGTTTTGGCTGACCCGGTCGAGCAGCTGCTCATATTCCTGCCAGGTTTGCGGATCGAGCGTAAAGCCCTTGTCAGCATAGTGGGTTTTTCCAGTTACGATAACAGGTAAGCCAGACATCGCCATTTCCATGCCAACCGTCGTGGTATAGACCAAACCAAAATCAGCAATTTCCATTAAATCGTAAGTATTGGTTTTATCTTCCGGGCGGATGATATGGATGTTTTCGGGCAGTTCAGCGTAAGCCTCGTTGATTACGTCAATCATCGACGTGCCATGGGTCTTCAATTCACCGGGGTGAACCCGCACCACCAACTGTACTTCCGGATGGTGGCTGAAGTAGCCAATGGTCTTCACGATCATTTCTGCCATGGTTTGCGTGATGCGCTGCCTGCCGAGTGTAAGACTATCACCTAAAACGTTGGTAGCCAACAAAGCCAGAGGTCGTGCATCCAATTTCAAACCTTCGCGGACGCTGGCGCCGCCTTTGACTGGGTTTTGCTGCCACTGGCGGGCAAAATTACCCCAAAGATTGGCGTTTTTCCGGGCTCCAAACAGGCTGGTCAAAGCCAGTTTCGCTTTCTCTGGCAGGGGTTGGTTGCCCAGGCTGTTCCAGAGATCGGACGTGTTATGTTGCATGATCTCGTCGTTTTGTGCCAGCCAGATGCGTTCTTGCTGATCGGCAAATTCAAAAGTGACGGTTTCAATACCAAGTAAACCAGCCACCTGGTAAGCGACGCCCATTTCAAGAATAGTTCCGTTGGGGATAATCAGCAGATCAGGTTTCTCCATCTGCAGCCAATCAAAAATCGCGCGAGCCGCCTGTCCATTGCGCAGTCTGCGCAATTGGTAGAGCGGGCTGGAAAGGTCAGTTTCTTCGATTTGCAGTGTATATTGAGTGTCGTAATCGGAGACCTGATCGACAATTTTCTGGATTTCAGGTGTCAGTGATGGCTGACTGCCTGCTTGCAAGCTTGCGTTGAGCAGGCTATCTATGCGCATTACCTGGGAGGCGGGTTTCAGCACATCCTGGGTGTAGAGGTCTTGCCGTCGCAAATCGAACCTGCTGATCTCTTTATCCCAATCCGCATAAGGCAGCCAGGCAAAGATAACCTGGTGAGCTTGCCCTGCCAGACCAAGCGCAACCAGCATGGATTGCTCGATCCAATAGTGCAGCGTGGAAAAAACACAGATTTTCCGTGGGTGTTCCGCTTTGCGTTGGTTTTTTTGGACATCTTCAACGGCGTCTGAGAGCACTTCTTTGAGGCTTTCCAGTTCATAATGAGCGCTCCAGGGTTTGTTCCTGCCGCGCAGAGCCCAATAGCCTTCTACAGTCAGAGGCAATTTGCCGAAGAGGTCTTTCAGATTTCCGCTCATGCTTGACCTCGTTCTTCAATTTTCCATTCCAGGGCAGGTCTCACTGCTCCTAGTCGGGGTTCGGGCCACTGGGTGCCGGCAGCACCACTGGCATCCACCGAGAAACTCAGCGCCTGATCGTCCTGGAAATAGCGTTTGATGCGATAGGAACTGGCATTCACGCCAAGCACAAACCGACCTTCGTTGAGCGTATGCGCCGGGATAACACAACGGCTGGCGTACACGCCTTTGGGTCGGGAGGTGAATTCACGGAAGAGTTCTTCGGAGTCGGTATCAA
>JBCFBG010000011.1:41354-43919 GCA_038562515.1 Anaerolineaceae bacterium | reverse complement strand
TTAATCGGAGGAAAAATGACAATTTCTATGAAACCTTTAGGTAGCCGTGTGGTTATCGAACCCATGGAACAGGAAGAAATGACTGCTGGCGGCATCGTCCTGCCCGAAACCGCAAAAGAAAAACCGCAGAAGGGCACAGTTTTGGCGACCGGTCCTGGTGATCGCGACGAAGATGGCGATCGCATCAAGATGGACGTCCAGGTTGGCGATTTGGTGCTTTTTGCTAAATATTCCGGCACAGAAATCAAGTATGACGGCAAGAAGTTGTTGATCATGCGCGAGAGCGATATCCTCGCGATTCTTTAAGAAACAAATCAAATTCAAGGAGAAATAATATGGCAAAACAATTAGTTTTTGGAGATGAAGCACGTCGTTATTTAAAGAATGGCGTTGACGCAGTAGCAAATGCAGTAGCAACCACCCTCGGTCCCAAGGGACGCAACGTTGCCCTCGACCGCAAATACGGTTCCCCCACCATCACCCATGACGGCGTGACCGTTGCAAAAGAAATCGAACTGGAAGACCCCTATGAGAATATGGGCGCCCAACTGCTCAAAGAAGCAGCCACCAAAACCAACGACATCGCCGGCGACGGTACCACCACATCCACCGTTTTGGCGCACGCTATTGTCACCGAAGGCCTGAAGAACCTGGCTGCCGGCGCCAACCCGATGCTGCTCAAACGCGGTATTGAAGCTGCCTCCAAGGCTGTTTCTGAATCAATCCTCCGCCAGGCAATTGGCATCACCACCAAAGCCGAAATCGGCAATGTTGCCACCATCTCCGCCCAGGATGACCAAATTGGTTCCCTGATTGCGGATGTGATGGACAAAGTCGGCAAAGACGGCGTTATCACCGTTGAAGAATCCAAGGCTCTCGAATTCGAAACCGAATATGTGGAAGGTATGCAATTTGACCGCGGCTATATCAGCCCCTATTTCGTCACTGATACCGAGCACATGGTTGCCGAAATCGCCGATCCTTATATCCTGATCTATGACAAGAAAATCTCTGCTGCAAACGACATCGTTCCCCTGCTGGAAAAAATGGTGCAGGTTGGCAAACGCGATATCGTCATCATCGCTGAAGATGTTGACGGCGAAGCCATTGCAGCCCTGGTGCTGAACAAGATCCGCGGCGTTTTGAATGTCGTTGCAATCAAAGCCCCTGGCTTTGGCGATCGCCGCAAGGCAATGCTGCAGGACATCGCTATTCTGACCAATGCATCCGTGATTTCTGAGGAAACCGGGCGCAAGCTCGAAAACGCAACCGTCGAAGACCTTGGTCGTGCTGAAAAAGTCACCATTGACAAAGACACCACTACCATCGTTGGCGGCAAGGGTGACAGCAATGCCATTAAGGGTCGCATCGAACAGATCCGCGCTGAAATCGAGAACACAACCAGCGATTACGACCGCGAAAAACTGCAGGAACGCCTGGCGAAACTGGCTGGCGGCGTTGCCATCATCCGTGTTGGCGCAGCAACCGAAACCGAACTGAAAGAAAAGAAACATCGTGTGGAAGACGCATTGTCTGCCACCCGTGCAGCAGTTGAAGAAGGTATTGTTCCCGGTGGCGGTGTTGCCCTGGTGAACGCAGTGGAATCACTGAATGGTCTCAAGATGGACCAGGAAGATGCCCAGATCGGTGTCAATATTGTTCGCAAAGCGTTAACCGAACCGATGAAGAGAATCGTCGAAAACGCTGGCAAAGATGGCTCCGTGGTTGTTGAAACCGTCCGCCAGAAGCAAGCAGATGCTGGCAATAAGCACATCGGCTTCAATGTTTTGACCGAAGAGTACGGCGATATGGTTGAGTTGGGTGTTATCGATCCTGCCAAGGTTACCCGCGGCGCGCTCGAAAATGCTGCTTCCATCGCAGCCATGATCCTGACCACCGAAGCGTTGGTCACTGACATCCCCGAACCTGCCGGCGCGGCTCCTGCCATGCCCCAGGGCGGCGGAATGTACTAAACCGAAAGGTTATCGCAAAATTACAAAAGAGCCAGTCGTATGACTGGCTCTTTTAAATCCAGGTAGATTGAGGGAGTTCACTTACACAGAACAATTATGGTGTGGCGTTGAAGAGTCTTGCCAGTCCCTTTTTCTCTGTTTGATGCACAACCGCCAACACCTCATCGGCGACCTCGAAGACCAGGTCACCATGGGGGGTGATCATTTCTTCATTCCGAATTATTGCCACCAGGTTGCATTGCTTGGGGAGTGGTAGTTCGGAAACACGCTTACCCAGGGCCAGTGATTTGGGTGCCACCTTTTCTTCCACCAGCAGGAAATTGCCCCTACGCAGCATTTGCATTGTGATCATATCGCCCATGGACATTTCTTCCAAAATAAGGGCAGAGAGTAAATCCGCCTGGTTGATCGCCACATCCACGCCCATATCCTGGTTGAAAAGCCAGGCGTTTTTGGGGTGGTTCACACGGGCAATGGTACGGTTGGCAAGGAATTCGAAACGAGCAAGCGTTGTGACAACCAGGTTGGTTTCGTCATCTCCAGTGACTGCCGCGACCACGTTCATTTTTCGGATACCGGCAGCTTCGAGAAC
>JBCFBG010000011.1:25498-41254 GCA_038562515.1 Anaerolineaceae bacterium | reverse complement strand
CGAGCTGCAACCAAATTGATCTCATCAGAAGTTGTGACAGCTGCAAGGGCATCTGCTTTTTCAATCCCGGCAGCGGTGAGCACTTTCTGGTCGAAACCCATACCGATAAAGGTTTTCCCTTTAAAGCTCTTGCCCAATGCATTAAATGTTTCCGGATCGTTATCGATCACAGCCACGTCTACTCCTTGCAGGCTGAGTTGTTTCGCCAAGCCAGAACCTACCCGACCACATCCAATAATAATTATCTTCATAGCGACTCTCCTTTCTCAGTGAGTCTGTGTAACAATTGTACGCCTTCTTCGTTTAAAGGCTTTATAAATGGCATCGGTAATCGGCAGAGCAGGGATGAAGAGCGCCAGGAACAACCAATACTTCAGATTAAATGCTGAAGTGCCGATAAATTTTTGAAGGAATGGCAGGTAGACGATCCCGAAGGCAAGCAATACTTCAGTAACAATGCCTATCCAAACCAGTTTGTTGCTGAAAAGCGGGAGTTTCAATATTGAGCGGTGTCCTGCACGTTGCGCCAAAACATTGCCAATCTGGGTCATCACTACGGCACTAAGAGCAATGGCTGTAGCAGCCAGGTAAAGATTGCCTGTATCAGGCAGGTCCAGCCATTGACCAGCATGTCCATTGGTCCAGTAATAGAAATAGAAAGCCAGCATAGCGACCACACTCTGCACTGGTCCTAACACCAGGTATGCGCGCGTGAGCAGCTCTTTGGTAATCAGATGGTCGCTCAATTTTCGAGGTGGCAAATCCATGACACCTTCTTCCGGGGGTTCAGCCCCCAGACCGAGGGCAGGCACCATATCGGTTCCTAAATCGACCGCTAAAACATGCATGATTGGGAGCGCGACTGGGATCCTTCCGCCAGAAAGCGCAAAGAGCATGAACGGAACTGCTTCAGGGGCGTTGGATGTGAAAATATAAGTGGTGAACCGTTTGATATTTTCATAAACGGCACGACCCTCCTCGACTGCACTCACAATTGAGCCAAAATTATCATCGGTGAGGATCATATCAGCAGCTTCTTTGGCAACATCTGAGCCGCTGATTCCCATGGCAACACCGATGTTGGCTTTTTTGAGGGCAGGAGCGTCATTGACCCCGTCACCTGTCACGGCAACAACCTGTCCGAGCGATTGCAGGGCTGATACGACCCGCAATTTGTGCTCCGGAGCGACCCTGGCGAAAATTACCTCGTCCAATACCACTTGTTTCAGGTCCTCTTCGCTCATGCTTTCCAGCTCAACACCGGTCACCACCCTGACTTTGTTCGAACTGACGATTCCAATTTTTCGGGCGATGCTCTCAGCGGTCAAACCGTAGTCTCCGGTGATCATGATAATACGGATGCCAGCCCGGTGGCAGGTCTCGACAGCTTTGGCGACATCCGGCCGAGGCGGGTCCATCATAGCTACCATGCCAAGGAAGGTCTGTCCATTTTCGAGCGCATCGATCGAGTAGTCTTGTTCTTCAGCTTTCAGTGTGCGCTGCGAAGCAGCCAATACGCGCAGCCCCTTGGTGGCATAACTGTCATTGACCGCCATGATTTGCGCAACATGCTCCTGGGTAAGAGGTAGTACCTGACCATCGATCAGGATATTGTTACAGATATCCAGTGTCTCCCGGATTCCACCTTTGGTGTAGACAATTCGCTCAAAACCGTCAATCGTCCTGGTGAGATGGACAATGCTCATGCGTTTGCGACGTGAGTCAAAGGGTTGCTCAGCCATTACCTGACCGTCAAATTCTTCTTTTGTAAACCCCGCTTTTTGAGCGGCAACGATCAAAGCGGCTTCGGTCGGGTCACCGATAATACTCCAGCGGGTCGGTTTGCCTTCCTCATCAATTGAAGGGGGATTCAAGCGGGAAGTGTTGCATTTCGCCTGCGTGAGCAGCACCTGTGTGGCACTATGGTCAGAGCGGATGTCAAGCGACTGGTCGTTTTCTGTAACGGCTCCAACGGGTTCATACCCAACCCCGCCAAAACTTATCTCGCGACCATCCAGCGTGGCCATGTTAAGGCTGGGGACCCATAATTTCTGAACAGTCATCTCGTTTTGCGTGAGAGTGCCGGTTTTATCTGTGCATATTACAGTGGTACAACCAAGCGTTTCCACAGCAGAAAGCTTTTTCATCAAGGCGTGCCTTTTTGCCATGCGTTGGGTAGCCATCGCCAACGCCAGTGTCACCGTGGGTTCCAAGCCTTCAGGGACGAAGGCAACCACCATGCCCAGCGCGAAGATCATGCCGTCGATCCAGCTGATATCCGTGAGCAATTTGGCTATGATAAAGAAACTAACTCCAACACTGACTGCTATGAGGGTGACAATTTTTGTGACACTCTGCATTTCTTTCTGCAGAGGGCTGAGATCGTCTCCTACTTCCTGCGTGAGACGCGCGATGCGACCAAAGGCAGTTTTCATTCCAGTGGCATAGACAATTGCCTTGCCCGAGCCAGAAGCTACAAACGTGCCAGCGAAAATCAGGTTGGGTGTTTCGGATTCTGTCAGACCTTCTCCGCTTACCGGATCTGCAGAGCGATTGACCGGTCTGGATTCACCCGTCAGGGTAGATTGGTTGACACGCAATTCGGCACTGGATATCAGGCGAGAATCTGCAGAGATGCTCTCGCCTTCCTCCAGGTAGACGATATCTCCGGGCACAATTTCCGTAGACAGGATCTTTTTTTGTTCTCCGTCCCGTAACACCCGTGAATAGGCAGGCAGAATCCTTTTGAGTGCATCCGTTGCTTTTTCTGCCTGGAATTCCTGCCAGAAGCTGAAAATGCCATTAATCAAGTTGATCGACCAGACTGCAATGCTAAGCTGCGGCATTTGAGCTATGAACGCGCCAATTCCCGCCACCCAGAGCATGATTGCCATCAGGTGGGTAAATTGCGATAGAAACTTGAGAATTAGCGGTTTCTTCTTGACTTCCGCAAGTGTGTTGGTGCCGTACTCTTCCAGACGTTTTGCCGCGACTTCAGAGCTCAAGCCCTCGGGGTTTGACTTTAGAAAATTAAAAAGCTGATCTGCTGACAGCTTTTGCTTAATCGTATCAAAACCGGAATCTCCCGGTTGAAGGTCCATTTTTTCCTGTTTTCTTTCTGTGGATTAAAAAATCACAAGTGAGAATAATACTACTAAACAAGTGCTTGTCAATTTCCATGTATAGACAGATCGATTATACCGAAGTGGCTCTCTTGCTAAAAGTTCTTCGCCCTGTGACTGAGGGCACAGGGCGAAGACGCTGCTGGTACTGGTGAGACCGTTAGGTAAAGTGAGGGCGGTTTTATTCGAGCGCGATCACTACGTGCTCACCATCTTCTTCGTCCTCGACATCCACCAGCACACCTTTTTGTCCTTCATTCAAGACGCCATCATCAAGTACACTCTGCAAATCGAGGTCGTTCAGTGAATCGTTGCCAAGGTTGAATTTGCCGCCCATTTTCATGCCCCATCGAACTATGGCGAGTGGAATCATCAAATTCACCTTTCGGTTACCACTGGCTTGATCAGTGACAACAATCTTCAGCCAATGTGCTTTCCCGTTCGTGCTTACTGCCGGGTCTGGAATGATCTCGTTGGTGATCGATTTCTCTTCCTGGTTGAAATCGAGTGCTTCAAGCAGTTGGACTGCCTCTTGTGCGCTGAGTTTGCCTTCCTGTACCATATTCAGGATGCGCAATTTTTCATCATTTATAGTCATTTCTTACTCCTTAGATTTGATTGAATTCGTCTTCACCCTGCAGGTAGCGAAGAGCTTGGGTACTATCGATTCTGCCATTCTCCAGGTCATCCAAAACCTGTTGTCGTTGCGAATCGCTTAGTTTCAAACGGATTTCTTTCTCGGGTTGGAAACCGAGTGCCATGATCACATCATATAATCGGTTTTTGAGGGTGGGATAGGATAGCCCCAGGATTTCTTCCATGCGGTTCAAGCGACCTTCAGAACGAACAAAGGTCAGCAGGAAATTCATCTGGTCTGCGGTCAGGTTTTGGAAGGGACTTTGCTGGGAGATAAAACTTCCCTCCACGGAGGTTTGGCAATCCGGGCAGTAAAAGCGGGTCACGACCACATTCCCCTGGCAAATTGGACATTTTTTTGGCAACTGGTTCATATTTTCCTCTTTCATTTCGTGTCTGTAAAGATAATACAACATAAAATTGAAAAAGTCAAGATAAATTTAGAAAAAAATAAAGAAAAATCAATAAATTATGTAATAAATTGATATTCCACTAAATAAACTTGGGTTTTCATGTTAACAAGGTGGGTAAAAAAGATATCATACCGTTTCATGACACGTCGATCTGGACATTAGGACCTATCGGCTTGGTATAATTACCTCACTTAATCAAGAAGAGGTTGGCTCATGAAAATTATCGAATGTATTCCCAATTTTTCTGATGCGAGGCGTCCTGAGGTTGTTGAGGCGATCATCAATTCTGTTGCTCAGGTCCCCAATGTGCATGTGCTCGACCGGCACTCAGACATGGACCATAACCGCACTGTCCTTACATTCATTGGAGACCCTGCTGGTGTGGAAGAAGCCGCCTACCAGGGGATCGCCAAAGCCGTCGAATTGATCGACCTCAATCATCACCAGGGGGAGCATCCGCGCCTGGGAGCTGCCGATGTTGTACCTTTTGTGCCAATCTCGGACCTGACCATGCAGGAGTGCGTCGAAATTGCCCGCCGCCTGAGCAAGCGAGTTGCTGACAACCTGGGCCTTCCGGTGTATCTCTATGAAGAAGCTTCTGCCAGACCTGATCGTGTCAACCTGGAAGATATCCGCAGGGGTGAATATGAGGGCATCAAAGAGACTATCGCAACAGATCCTTATCGTGAGCCCGATTTTGGCCCCAAGGTAATGGGTCCTGCGGGTGCTGTTGTCATCGGCGCACGCCAACCATTGATCGCTTATAACATTTACCTTAATACACCGGATGTCAGTGTTGCCGAAAAAATTGCCCG
The DNA here is from genome assembly GCA_038562515.1 of Anaerolineaceae bacterium. Classification (GTDB taxonomy): domain Bacteria; phylum Chloroflexota; class Anaerolineae; order Anaerolineales; family Anaerolineaceae; genus Mesolinea. Next base: position 36,268 of record JBCFBG010000011.1, on the reverse strand, counting down.
CCGGGTGCGTAATTCCTCGGGAGGTTTTCATTTCGTCAAGGGTATGGGCGTTTTGGTGAATGGGCTGGCGCAGGTTTCGATGAACCTGACTAATTACCAGCGTTCTCCCATGGCACAAGTGACTGAGTTTGTTCGCCGGGAAGCCCAGCGTTATGGAGTCGGCATTCATCATTCTGAAATTGTCGGGCTGGTGCCCAACAGGGCGATTATCAATGCCGGCCGTTACTATTTGCAGCTGGACGGTTTTGAACACGAACAACTCCTTGAAAATCGTTTATTTTCACAACAAGATAACCAGGCTGGGGGCTCACAAGTGAGTTTTCTGGACCGGGTTGCTGAGGGCACCACCGCACCAGGTGGCGGATCGGCTGCAGCCTATGCGGGCGCGCTCGGAAGCGCGTTAGCAGTAATGGTCGCCCGCCTGACTACTGGCAAGGCTAAGTACAAAGAGGTGGAAGAAGAGTGTTGGCAGGCAATTGAAAAAGGGGAAAACCTACGCAAACAACTCACCGAGGCGATCGAGTTGGATGCCAAATCTTTTGAAGGCATCATCGTTGCCCGGCGATTGCCGCGAGATACGGAGGAAAGCATTCGAATCCGTGATCAGGCAATTATGGAAGCCAGTTTCAATGCAGCCGTCGTGCCTTTTCACTCTGCAGAAATGTGCCTGGAGGTGATGAAATTGGCCTTGCGTATGGCGCAAATTGGCAACATAAACGCTATCTCTGATGCCGCCTCTGGCGTTTACCAGGCTCGGGCAGGGTTGGAAGCAGCTTTCCTGAATGTTGAAATTAACTTGATAGGGTATGAGACTGAAAGCAGCGCCATCAAATTGCTGGAAAACGCGCGTGAACTTAAGCGAGAGTCGGAAAGCATCGTTGATGAACTTCGGACGCTTCTTAAGGAAAGATCAGGACTTTAATAGTCGGGTAGTGGACGCATATGATTGAAACTGTGATTGTAGGTTCTGGAAACCCGAGCAAACTCGAGGCAGTGAGGTTGGGTTTTGGGGCTGTTTTCCCGGAACATGAGTTTGTCTTCCTCAGCACAGAGGTCAGTTCAAATGTCTCCAGCCAGCCGATGGATGACCAGGAAACACTAACTGGCGCTCAAAACCGAGCCTCTAATGCCCGAAGTCTTTACCCACAAGCAGACTACTGGGTCGGATTGGAAGGTGGTTTGAGTGTTTTGGATAGCGGCGACCAAAAACTGGCTGCCTACAGCTGGATAGCCATCCTTGGTAAGCAAAAGGCAGGCTGTGCGCGTTCTGCGACTTACATCCTACCAGAGGTTATTTCGGACTTAATCGGTCAAGGTATGGAACAGGGTGAAGCAGACGATATTGTATTCAGGCAAGCGAACAGTAAACAAGCCAGTGGGGGTGTTGGTTTGTTAACCAATAATCTGATAACCCGGGCTGAACTCTACGCCATGGCAGTTAAACTTGCCCTCATCCCTTTCATCCAGGAAGAGCTTTATCCAACTGGAATTGAGAAAGAAGAATAATGACACAGTTTTGGAAAGAGAAAAGGTTTGAGCAAATGAGCCATGAAGAATGGGAATCCTTATGTGATGGCTGTGCCAAATGCTGCCTCATCAAACTGCGGGATCCCAAAACAAAAGTGGTGAAATTCACCAATGTTATCTGTCGTTACCTCGATTTGCAGACCTGTCAGTGCAGTGACTATCCTAACCGGCACGAGAATGTACCTGAATGTATCTTCCTGACGCCTGAGCTTGCCAGGCATCTGGATTGGCTTCCCAAAACCTGCGCGTATCGGCTTGTTGCCGATGGTGAAGATCTGCCTTGGTGGCATCCGCTTAAGACGGGCGACCCCAACTCAGCCCGAAGAGCGGGTGGAACTGTGTATGGCAAAGTGGTCAGTGAGTCAGAAGTCGATGATGCCGACCTGGAAGACATGGTCGTCAATTGGTTTGAATAGGGGATTAGCGCAGTGAGAACGATCTGCTCCGATTCCAGGGCGGGTTTGGAACCCGCCCGTACGAGGTCACAAATATAAACCCCCTCCGTACAACGGAAGTAATTGGAGAGAGCCCAATTTATTCAATTCGTTTGGGAAATCCAAAGTTTTACGTTAGAATTGACTTAGCAATAAAATTCCGGCGGAGGCATATGAAGCAGTTTGACACGCAAGTTACCCGGATGATCCTGGCAGTGGTTCACAGTCAGGATAGTGAAATTGTTGAGTTGGCATTAGAACAGGAAGGCATTTCGTATGTCAAGTTCCCGAGTACTGGTGGGTTCCTGCTTGAGAAAAATGTCACCTATCTAATAGCAACAGACGAACACAATAAAGATGTTATCGTCGAGCGCCTTTCAGCAGCTGCAAAAAAGCGCATCAGTTATGTTGCTGCCACCATGGATTACACTCCCTTTCCTATGATTATCCCAGCTGAGACGATGGTCGGCGGAGTGACCATTTTCACAATGAAAGTAGACCATTTCGAGGAGTATTGATATGAAATTGATTATGTCAATCATCAAGGACGAGGACAATGACCACGTCTCCAAGAAGTTAACCGATGAGAAGTTCAGAGTCACTTTCGTTGCCTCGACCGGAGGTTTCTTTCGTAGTGGTCGCAGTACCCTCATCATCGGTGTTGAAGATGACCGCGTAGAAAGAGCACTCCAAATCATCAAGGAAAATACAACTATCCCAGAGAATGCAGACGAAAAACGAGCGACCGTCTTTGTTCTGGGTGTGGAAGAGTTCAATCAGCTTTGATTCTGTGATTGACTTCAAACCATGAACTGGTTTTTGTTTCCCAGGCATCACAACCGAATTGACAACTATTTCGAGGGTTTATAATGGACGTGTTCGATTACCGTGATTTCAAATCAGAGAGGTATATATTATGAATTTTGGAAAAGCATTTACCTTCATTTTTGATGATGAGCGTTGGTTTGATAAACTGATTGTTCCAATCCTTGTCAGTTTAATACCGATTGTTGGAATGATGGCATTCACTGGTTACCTTCTACGAACCATTAAAAACGTTGTTCAAAACGAGATTGATCCTTTGCCGGATTTTCAATTCGGTGACGATTTGGGACGGGGTTTTCGATTCTTCTTGGTTGGGTTAGTGTATTCTTTGCCTATGATGCTTGTTGTTGGAATCATGACCATCCCGTTAATGGGATTAAATAATACAGACTCAGTTTCTCCTCTCGGAGTAATTGTCCTGATCCTGGGCGGCTTGCTTTTGCTAGCTTATGGATTGGTGATGATGCTCATACAGCCGATCGCCATGGCGAATTTTGCAGTGAAAGATACTCTTGCTTCCGGTTTTGAACTGGGGAGCTTTTTCAAACGGCTTGGCAATAATTTTACTGCGTGGCTGCTGGTCATTGCCGGGATGATACTTGCCAGTATCATTTCGCCAATGGGTTCAATTGTGTTTGGTATTGGGGCTTTTATCACAACAGCATACAGCCAACTGATGGTCGCACATTTGAGTGGTCAGGCTTACGTCGCTTCAGGAAATGATAATTGTTGTTGAAATAAATGACCTAAAGAGCGAGGATTAATACCTCGCTCTTTTTTTATTCTGAGAATTCTTCTACGTGATAGATTGCTACCTCGAGTTTATTGTGTTCCCAGAAACTGGCACTGCAGCCCATCTTCCGACATAACTGCGCGAGGAATTGCCTGGGGTCCGGTAATTCGTCCCACACCTGGGGTAAAAAGGTTGCACGGCGGTGACCTTCTGAGAGAATCACGCCGTCTTGCCCTGGTTTTATTAATGTAAGCAAGTCCTGAGGGCTGTCGTATGCCAATGGTTCTGGTTGGGATAGCCTGGAGACCTCAATCTTGACCCGTTCCAGCTCGGCTGGTGTAAGCGGGCTAAAACGTGGGTCCTGGCTGGCAGCCTGTACAGCTCTTTTTTGTACATCCAGGTATAAAGGCTGATACGCTTCCAGAGTGCCGATACAACCCCGCAGCCCGCCACTGATTGTGAGCGTCACAAAACTGGCGCCGTTTTCGGTGAGTATGTGGCTATAGTTGTGGGGGTCAAGCTTGGCTAAAGGTTGATCGAGCGCGGTCGCATTGACTGCTTCGCGAGCGATGGTGAGCAGTTGCTTCTTTTCATCAAGGCTGAGTTTCTCTGGCATAGGATTTGCACCATTCCTTTCAGACCAATTAGGGTTAAGTCAATTATACAAAGATTACGCATCGTTGGCTACTATTAATAAACACAGGAACGACTATGTCAAAGCAAATGCACCAATTAGATGACCAAGAAGATCCCGGAAGCAAGGGTTTCTGGAACCGTACCCGCAACGCCGACGAGCAGCCGGCCCAATCCGGGTTTACTCTGAAACCAGAAGCCCAATCGGGTGCTTCCCGAATTCAAGGACCCTCAGGGCTGGAAGAGCATGGGAAGCGAAAGCAGAATCCATTTGAAAACTGGCGGATAAAAGCCACAATCGACAGGCAAGAACCTATCCTTCCGCCCAATAGCAAGGCAGTCAACAGCGCTTTGAGTTTGATTTGGCAGGCCATTTCGACGGTCATCCTAGTGGGGATTGTTACAGCAACACTTTTTTCATTGTGGATGCCAGGCAGCTTGATACCAGGCAACCTAGGACAAAAGGTGGCGGTTGCTGTGGCAGAAGGCGAAGGAGTAACAAAAACTGAAGTCGCCTCAGGCGTTTTGCCCGCCGACTTCCCCACTAACAAGATTGGGATCGTGGTGGGGCATCGTGGGCATGACAGTGGGGCGGTGTGCTCAAACGGGCTGACCGAGCTGGAAATCAACAGTAATGTTGCAACCTATGTTCAACAAAAACTAATCGATGCTGGTTTTGAGGTGGAGTTGTTGGATGAATTTGATGCAAGACTCAGTAACTACCAGGCTGGTCTGCTGCTTTCAATCCATTCCGACTCTTGTGACTATATTAATGACTCCGCAACAGGTTTCAAAGTTGCTGCTGCCTTCTCTCAAAGAGGCGATCAAAGCTCTTCACAGCTTGTTCAATGTCTGTCGGACCGGTATGCGAATATTACCGGTTTAAGGTATCATTACCAGTCAGTAACAACGGATATGACCTCTTATCATGCATTTGATGAGATCAACGCTTATACCACCGCCGGGATTATTGAGCTGGGTTTCATGAACCTGGACCAGGAGATCCTGACCACAAAGCCAGAGCTTCTGGCAGAAGGTATCAGCAAAGGAATCAGTTGTTACATGAATAATGAAGAGGTAAAGCAGCCATAGTTGAATGGCTAAGCAAAACGAATGACTGAGCAAGGCGATAGCGCTGGAACACTGATTCACCAGGCAAAGCAAGCCATCCTGGCTGGTGATGCTGTGCTTGCCAAACAACTGGCAGAGCAAGCGCTGCAACTTTCACCCGATAACAGTGACGCGAAACTGATTTTGGCTGGGTTTTCTGAGCCAGAAACAAGTCTGCGTCTCTTGAGTGATGTGCTCGAAAACGACCCTCAAAACCCGTATGTCCATAAAGCCATGCGCTGGGTCGGCACCCGCACCAGGCAAGCAAACGCGGCCCAATGGGCACCAGCAGTTTTGCCTGAGGTTATCCCAGCCGCACAAGCACTACCCGAACCAATAATTGCTTTTCCGAGAAAAAAAAGACCTGCCTGGGCAATGGCTGGTTTGTTGCTGTTGGCTGGGTTAATCATTTTCAGCCTTTACTCTACCGGCATCATTCCTGACCGACCGGTGGCAGGACAGCAGTTTCTAATCAAGAATGAAACGACTTTGTTGGTGAAACCAAGCCTGACTCCCACAAACACTGCCACACCTACCAATACACCCACCAACACCCCAACACCGACGCCGACTAACACGCCCACACCGACTAATACACCAACGCCGACGGCCACACCCACCGAGACGCCCATCCCCACGGTCGAGATCGTGCCCTATGTTTATGAACCTGATCCTTTTCTACCTCCAGGCGTTGAACCGTTGGGTGAAAAATGGATAGATATCAACCTGAGTGAACAAAAGCTTTATGCTTACGAAGGCAACGATATGGTGAATTGGTTTTGGGTTTCCACCGGCTTGCCTGATACCCCCACGGTTACAGGAACGTACTATGTTTACATCAAGTTACTTTATGATGACATGACTGGACCTGGCTATTACTTGCCAGATGTCCCGTATGTGATGTATTTTTATAATGGATATGGAATTCACGGCACCTATTGGCACAGCAACTTCGGTTATCCGATGAGCCATGGCTGCGTGAATATGGAGACCAGCGAAGCCGGCTGGTTATACAACTGGGCTTTCGTTGGGATTCCAATTAACGTACACTATTGAATATGACAAACTTGAAACTGACTCGTAGAAATTTTCTTAAATCTATGGGGCTGGGAGCTTTGGGCATGATGATGACTGAAGCCTCACCCGCCTCTGCCGCCCTGTTTGGTTGGGGTCCGGACACTCGTTTGGGGCGCATTTTACGCTTCAAATTGCAGGTGAAAAAAGAACCGGATCATTTAGCTGACACGCTGGATACCCTCATGTATGATGAGGTTCATCCAATCTCCAGGATAATCTACACCCGCAATGTCTATGGACAACGTCTGGGCTGGTACGAGCTTGGACCGGGTCAATACGTGGATGCCACCTGGGTTCAGCCGGTTTTCAACCGCCCTAACCCAATTGACCGCAGACCAATTCCTGAAGAAGGCTGCCTGGGTGAGGTGACGGTGCCACTGGCACCTGTATTTAGCCAGCCAAATGTTCGTGATATTCATCGCACTTTTTATTATGAAAACAACTTCTGGATCAAAGGGAAAACCACAGACGAGAGAGGTTTCCCCTGGTATGAATTGTGGGATGACCTGAGTGGGGTCTCCTATTTTGTGCATGCTAATACGGTACGAAGGATCGAACCTGAAGAGGTTACACCATTACGCACAGAAGTTCCCCAGGACCAGAAACGAATCGTATTAGAACTTGGTTACCAGGTCGTACGTGCCTATGAATTTAACAAACCTATCTGGGAAGCACCGGTCTCATCTGGCAGAATTGATGGTTCCACGCCCATTGGGCGTTGGATGACCAACCGTAAGCGTCCTTGCCGCCGCATGATTAACGAACCTCATAATCCCGACGTGTATGATTTACCCGGCGTTCCGTGGGTCAGCTACATCACTATCGAAGGCGTTGCCTTCCACGGAGCCTTCTGGCATGCCAACTGGGGCAAGGTGATGAGTAATGGCTGTATAAATATGAAAAACGATGATGCCAAATGGCTCTATCGCTGGACAACCCCGGAAGTGCCCTTTAACCAGTACTTCCAGGAAGATGTTCTTGGAACACGCGTTGATGTGGTGACCGGTTACGGTGATTTGCCAAAAGAGTGATTGTTAACCAAATACTTATAGAATACCCCTATACTAATGCCAGATCAGGACGAAAGGATTTCTGTGAAAAAGGCAATATTTGAAGGTATGGTTTATGATTCGCTCGAAAGGCAACTTCCGGTTGTCTATGTTGGCGATGAACCTACCTATGTAATTGATGATAGCGGTTTCGAGCGCCATGTGTCTGCAGGAGATGTTGATCGGCAGGTGTGGAATTTCTTATCCGAGGGTATTGAAGGTAACGAGGATGTCCTCGCCGAGCAGGTAGCAAAATTTAGCGGTCAGGACGACATTTTCTCGCTCGCGATGATCCGCAAACAATTCGAAAACCGCGATCAGCAATTTGTAGAACTGCAGGAAAAGGGCTTTCCCTACGATGCCCGTATGTATATGATCATGATCGGATTCCAGATTATCGTCAATCAGCGTGGTGAATTGCTGGAAGTAAAACAACCTGCAGTGACAAGCGGGGATGAGGAAGAGTAAGTCACTCTCGGCTTCGCTTTTACCCACTGGGACTGATAAAATAGAGTAAATATGATGATGCCAATCAATATTATTGACGTTAACGATGAGACCTTCGAGTTTGAGGTGGTTAACTACTCTTCACAGAAACCTGTTGTCGTCGACCTGTGGGCTCCATGGTGTATTCCATGCCGCGTGCAGTCGCAAACGCTTGCCCGGCTTGCCCAGGAAGCAGATGGGGAGTTTCGCCTGGCACGAATCAATGTTGATGAGCAAACCCGCCTGGCAGAACGACTGAAGGTCACAAATGTGCCTGCCATTAAAGCCTTTGTTGATGGTCGTGTCGTGGCAGAGTATTTGGGCGTGCTTACTGAAAAGAATCTGCGTTCATTTGTGGACCGCATTATGCCGCGTGTTGGCTCGCTCTTGTTGGTCAAGGGGAACAGCCTGATGCTTTTGGGCGAGTTTGAAGAGGCAGAGACTGCCATCGAACAATATGTCTTGGAAAGTCACGGCGACTCAGCTGGCATGCTTGCCTATGCTCGCGTTCTGTTGTACCGGGGGAATGGCAAATCGGCTTTGGAGATCCTGACCCACTTCCCAATCAGCGCGGAATCGACCTTAAGCGCGGTCTTACTGCCCTTGGCAACAGCCTACACTGACCCCGAAATCGAGAAAATCGTGCTTGATAACCCACTCGAATCGGCTTTTCGCAATGCTATTCGCCTGGCAAAACGAGGAAAAATCCTGATTGCCTTGGATGGATTGCTGGCGGTTCTTAAGAAAGATAAGAATTATCGCTCTGGACAGGCGAAAGCTGTTTACCTGGGCTTGTTGGAAGTCTTGAGCGACTCCCATCCCAACGTGCGTCAATATCGCTCGGATTTGTCTGCCGCGTTGTTCTAACCCAGTTTTTCCAACCCCAAACTAATTCTTCGCAAGGTTTCGTCTTTGCCTAAAATTGCTGCCAATTCAGTGGCACCGCCGGGGGAGGTATCCTGACCTGAAAGGGCGGTTCGAATTGGCCACATGACCGTGCCCACCTTCATTCCCTTCGAGACAGCCAATTCTTTGAGAATGGCGAATAAACTCTCGTTGGTCCATTCGTCAATCTCGGTAAACAACGGCTGTACTGCCTGAAGAACGGCTTTGGCACTTTCCATAGTCGATTTCGACTTTTCGTGCACGAACAGGCCAGCTTCATAGGATGGCAAATCGCCAAAAAAGCCCACCAAGGCAGGAATGTCGCTCAAGGTTTCCGTGCGTACTTGGATCAGAGCGCTCAGTTGGCTTAAATCAAAGGCTTCAAAACCAGACGGGTAGAAGGGCAAGGCACGTTTGTGGAATTCCTCCGAGCTCAGGGAGCGGATGTGCTCGCCGTTCAGCCAGCGGAGCTTATCAAATGAAAAAGCAGCGTTGGACTTGTTGATACGGTTAATGTCAAACACTGCAGCCAGATCCGGCAGGAGGAAATATTCGCGTTCATCGCCCGGATTCCAACCCAGCAGGGCAACATAGTTGACGATTGCCTCAGGCAGGTAACCCATCTTCACCAGGTCCTCAAACGAAGGATCGCCCTTGCGTTTGCTTAACTTGCTGCCATCTTCTTTGATGATATGAGGTAGGTGTACGTATTCAGGACGCTCCCAACCGAATGCCTGGTACAAAAGGTTATATTTTGGGGTTGAGGTCAGGTATTCCTGCCCACGTATCACGTGCGTGATCGCCATGAGGTGATCGTCGACCACGTTGGCAAAATTGTAAGTTGGAAAGCCGTCAGATTTGAGCAGTACCTGGTCGTCAAGCTGGGAATGATCAATGCTAATTTCACCATAGACGTGATCAAAAAAACTACTCACACCATGCTCGGGAATGCGTTGCCTGATTACTGGCATTATCCCCTCGGCGAATTTCGATTCAATTTCTTCCAGGCTCAAGTAGCGGCAGGGATCGCGGTAGCCTTGCGCTCGCTCTGCGGTTAGCTCCAGGGCAGGCTTGTCTTCCTTTTGGCAGAAGCAGTAGTATGCGTCCCCACTCACGGTCAGTTTTTTGGCGTATTCGTTGTAAATCGGCAAGCGTTGGCTCTGAACGTATGGCCCGTAGCCGCCGTCCTTGTCCGGGCCTTCATCGTATTCAATTCCTGCCAGACGTAGACCGTTATAGATTGCCTGGACAGATTCCGGAACGTTTCGGTTTTGGTCAGTGTCTTCAATGCGCAGGATAAAAGTGCCGCCGGCTCGCTTGGCGGTGAGGTAAGCGTACAGTGCGGTACGCAGGTTTCCGATGTGCATATAACCAGTAGGGCTTGGGGCAAAACGAGTTCTAAACATAGTCACTTCCGATGAATAAGATGGGATAAATCGTACCATAAAGTTGAGTGGAACAGGCATGTCTGTTCCACTAACGGCTGGAGAAAGGTCTGGCCGTACGGTGGTGGGTCTACGTAAGAAGGCCGAAAGTAATACCCTCACCCCCGTTACGCTGCGCTCACGGAACCAGCCTTTGGCTGGACTTCGCCTCCCCCTTAGTGGGGAGGGCTTAACACGCCATTACTCTGGTCGTCCACGCTATTTTCGGTGGTGGGGTGCTACGTAAGGAGGCCGAAAATTATACCCTCACCCCCGTTGCGCTGCGCTCACCGAAACAGCCTTTGGCTGGACTTCGCCTCCCCCTGTGCGGGGAGGGTTTAAAAATCCAATTAAAACTCAGCGAGACTATTTCTTGCAAACTTTCTTGTGATGCTGTTCAACATATCTGTGCAAATACTGACCCGTGTAGCTATTCGGGGTGGCGCAGACCTGTTCCGGCGTACCCTGGGCGATAATCTCTCCGCCTTTAAGCCCGCCATCTGGTCCCAGATCGATGATCCAGTCCGCGACCTTGATAATATCCATATTATGTTCAATGATCAGCACAGTATTTCCGCTTTCCACCA
>JBCFBG010000011.1:17890-25398 GCA_038562515.1 Anaerolineaceae bacterium | reverse complement strand
TGGGCGATAATCTCTCCGCCTTTAAGCCCGCCATCTGGTCCCAGATCGATGATCCAGTCCGCGACCTTGATAATATCCATATTATGTTCAATGATCAGCACAGTATTTCCGCTTTCCACCAATGCCTGCAGAACCTCGATCAACATATGAACATCCGCAGCGTGCAATCCGACAGACGGCTCATCCAAAACATACAAGGTTCGCCCAGTTGCAATGCGGGAAAGTTCTTTTGACAACTTAACCCGTTGGGCTTCACCGCCCGAGAGTGTAGGCGCGGGTTGACCCAAGCGGATGTACCCCAACCCGACATCACGTAGAGTCTGCAGACGGCGTTTGATCTTTGGGAAAGCATCGAAAAATTCTATGGCACTGTCAACGGTCATATCCAACAAATCGGCAATGTTTTTATCTTTGAAGCGCACTTGCAGGGTCTCATAGTTATAGCGGGTGCCACGGCATACCTCGCAGGGCACATACACATCTGGCAAAAATTGCATCTCGATCTTCAACTGTCCTTCGCCCATACAAGCTTCGCAGCGTCCGCCTTTTACGTTGAATGAAAAACGGCCTTTTTGGTATCCGCGGATCTTAGATTCAGGCAACTCCGCGAAAAGATCGCGAATGTTATCAAAAAGCCCGGTATAGGTGGCAGGGTTGGAACGTGGTGTGCGCCCGATGGGGGTCTGATCGATATTGATGATCTTATCCAGATGCTGAGTACCCTCGATGCCTTCGTGCTTTCCGGCATTAGTATGGGCGCGCATCAGCTTCCTGGCAAGAGCGTTGTACAGGATTTCCACCATCAAGGTCGATTTTCCTGAGCCAGACACGCCTGTGATGCAAACCAATTCACCAAGGGGAATATTGACATCGATATTCTTGAGATTATTTTCGGTGGCACCCTTGATTTTCAGGAACTTGCCATTGCCCTGCCGGCGTTCTTTGGGGAGGGGTACGATTTTTCTTCCGGAAAGATATGCGCCAGTAATTGACTTTGGCTCGGCTTCGATATCCTCGGGTGTTCCCTCGGCAACCAACCAACCACCGTGTTCGCCAGCCCCGGGTCCGAGATCAACGATCCAATCGGCATTGCGCATAGTCTCTTCGTCGTGCTCCACAACCAAAACTGTATTGCCAAGGTCACGCAGACCTTTGAGGGTGTCCAAAAGTTTGTCATTGTCACGTGGATGCAGACCAATAGAGGGTTCATCCAGTACATATAAAACCCCCATCAACTTGGAGCCGATCTGAGTTGCCAGGCGAATACGTTGAGCCTCTCCACCACTTAGCGTGGAGGCAGAGCGCGCCAACGTCAGATAATTGAGACCGACGTCAGTCAGAAAAACCAGGCGGGCTTGAATTTCTCGCAAAATTCTTTCCGCGATTGCCTGATCGCGCTTTTTCAATGGTGTATCCTGCTGTGATTCGAGATGGTTGATCCAGCCAAGAAGCTGGTCAACGGGCAGTTGGGTGACATCGATGATGTTTTTCTCATCCACGGTTACACCCAGAGCCTCTTTGCGCAGGCGTTTGCCACCGCATTCCGGGCAAGGGCTTTGGGTTATAAATGAGCCAAGTTTTATGCGGATCCAATCTGAATGGGTCTCCTGGTAACGGCGTTGCATGTTCCCAACCACACCTTCGTATGCCGTCCGGAAAGTACCACTCCGCCCATTTCTACCGACATAATGGACCGTAATTTCCTTGCCTTCAGTTCCAAATAAAATCACATTTTGCTGTTGCTCGGTCAGTTTCTCAAAAGGGGTATCAAGGCTGAACTTGTACTCATTGGCAAGAGTCTCGATCATTTGCCAGAGATAACCACCGACATCCTTTTGCTCCCATTCCTGATTCTTAATAGCACCTTGTTTGAGGGAAAGCGATTTATCCGGAACTACCAGTTCGGGATCAATTTCTTCTCGAAATCCGAGCCCCTGACAAACAGGACAGGCACCATGCGGAGTGTTGAAAGAAAAGGTGCGTGGTTCAATTTCGATCAAAATCGAACCATGTTCCGGGCAAGCCAGGTTTTCAGAGAACTGGCGATCCTCAGGTGGTTCGCTGCTCAAGTTCTGAATGGTTACATAGCCTTCCCCGATACGTAATGCGGTCTCAACTGAGTCGGTCAGGCGGGAGATCGTGTTATGACGGTCTTCTTCATTCTCGAAAGCGTGAATCACCAATCGATCGACAACGGCTTCGATGGTGTGTTTTTTATATCGGTCAAGCTCGATTTCATCATCTAACGAGTGAACTGTACCATTCACACGCACACGAGTAAAACCAGATTTTGTGATCTCTTTGAACAATGCCTGGTAGGTGCCTTTGCGTTCCCGAACCATGGGAGCCAATACTAACAACCGTGAGCCTTCAGGCATGGACAGGATGTTGTCAACAATTTCCTGTGCCGATTGCTTTTGAACAGTGCGTCCACAGATCGGGCAATGGGGGATGCCAACCCGGGCAAAGAGCAGACGCAAATAATCGAAAATCTCTGTAACCGTGCCAACGGTTGACCGCGGGTTGTTAGAGGTCGCTTTTTGATCGATCGAAACTGCGGGCGAAAGTCCCTCGATCGAGTCGACATCCGGCTTGTTCATTTGCCCCAGGAATTGGCGGGCATAGGATGAAAGTGATTCAACGTATCGCCGTTGCCCTTCAGCAAAAATGGTGTCAAAAGCCAAAGAGCTTTTACCTGAACCGGAAATACCGGTTAGAACCACCAGTTTGTCCCGGGGAATTTCTACATTGATGTTCTTTAAATTATGTTCACGCGCACCAATAATGCGCAAGTTTTCTTGACTCATTTGAACTTTGCTCCGCGCAATATTATATCATTTGTTCTATATTTTATAGCTTTGGATCTTCTAAAACCTGTGTCTCTTTTGCCTGTTTGCGATTGATAAGGAAGTACACCAGAAAACCTACCATAATCGGGAGCCAGAAGGAAATCAGGCGATATCCCAGGATGACCACCAGGGCAATGTCTTTTGGAACAGCCAGGCTGGTAAAAAGCGCTGCCATAGAGGTCTCGATTACTCCAATGCCTCCGGGAACGATAAACGCCATTTTCGCCAGCAAAAGCGGCAAGCCATATCCGGCAAACAAGACTCCCAGGCTAATTTTGTATCCAGCAGCAAGGAAAATCAGGTACATCATCAGTAAATCAAAACCGTAATAACCAAAGGTGCCTAAAAGCGGTCGCCACCAGTTCCCTTTGCCCATTTGCTTCCAGGCATTGAACAGAATGTTCAGACGCAATTGTGTTGATTCAGGGTCGTAAGGCTTGTTTCGAAAACGATTCCAGTTCCAAAGAACCCAGTTGACCACAGTGAACGCTGCTTTTGGGAAAGCCAAACCGATAAGATAGCCAAAGGAGATCAAAAGTAACAGGACAATGAAGATGGTATATTGGATCAACTGTTTTTCAGAGAAATGACCGGTGAAACGCAGGGTAACAATTCCCGCAATCGCGATTAGTGTCAGTGGAATATTGGCAAGCATGGAAGGTAATAGGCCAGCTACTACCGAGTTCGACTTCCTCACCCCTTTTCGCGCAAAAAGCCCAAAAGTGGCGGCTGCTGAGCCAATCCATCCGCCCGCGACTATACCGATGCTATACGATGAGAGGAAAATCGCAGTACATTCAAGCACGGAAAGGTTATGACCCTGGATATCAAGAACCGATTTCAGCGAATATCCATAACTGATGTATACCATGCTTTCAGAAACGACGGCTATCAACACCAGCCACCATATCATGTCCTTCAGGACTGTAACTGCTTCGTTGATATTCAATATTTTTGGCAGAATCAGGTTGACAGCCAACCCAAGAATTACGATCAGGATCAGTATCCGCCACGTTTTCTTCTTTTTTACCGGGGTTGTTTCGTCAGTTGCTTCCATGCGCTCTCTTTTATAAACATAAATTCACCGGAATCAATCCGGTGACTTTCTTTTCATATTTTAACCTAATTGTTGGATGGTGCAAAAAGCATACCATACCACTTTCAACTTGTGCGCCAAGATTTTGACTTAATTTCAACTGGAACCATCTTCACGATTACAATAAACCAATACGTATGATGGAGGAACAATGGAATCAACGGCATCAGACAATAAATCAGGGCAATTCAGAACAATATCTCCAAAAACTCGCATTTATTATGGTCTGGCAGGCATGGGAATGGCAATTGTGTCTGGCATTTACGGTGTTTTACTGACCATCTATTACCAGGATTACCTTGGTCTTGGAGCGAAATGGATCGCAATTGCGATGGTTGTTTACGCAGTTTGGAATGCGCTCAATGATCCCATTTTTGGGCAAATTACCGACCGAACGCGCACCAAGCTGGGTCGTCGAATTCCTTACTTGCGTTTTACCGCTCCATTCTTCGCACTAACGTTCAGCCTGGTTTGGTTCGCGCCTGAAAGCGCACCGGAGGCCGGACAATTTGCCTGGATGCTGGTTACCATGCTGCTTTATGATACCTGCTACACCATTCTGGGACTGGTGCATGGCACGCTGATGCCCGAATTGAGTGAATCTGACCAGGAACGGGGCAAGCTATCGATTGTGTCGAGCCTGTTTGGTTTACTTGGCACCTTGATCGGCTTTTTAGTGCCCGATTTTTTCCGTCCAAAGGCAGGCTCAGGCGATGTTTCCATGCTGTCGTTGCAAATGTCCATGATTGCGGTTGGAATTATTGCCGCATCCTTGATCATCCTCGCATCTTACAACATTAAAGAGCGGCGGGAATTTAGCCTGGTGGATAAGCCTCTGGACTGGTGGCCAGCGATCAAGAGTACCTTGACCAGTAAGTCGTTCATCATTTTTGTGGTCGCGAATTTCATGTGCACCTTCATGTTTTCAATCAGCATCGGCGCGGTGTATTACATTGCTGATTATGTGATCCAGGGCAGTGTTATCCCGCTTTTAGCGGCATTATTTATCCCTCTGGCGATCGGGGTGCCCCTGGTTCAATTTCTCCTGAAGAAATTGGAGCCAGTGGTAGCGTTTCAGATCTATCTTCTTGTGTGTGGTGTGAGCCTGATTGCGCTGACCTTTATGCCGGTAGCCTTGATTCCGCTCAGTATTGGCGTTTTTGGGTTTGGTTATGCAGGCGTGCAGGTAATCAACTACTTGCTGCTTGGACAGGTGATTGATGAGGACGAAGTACGCACTGGTGTACGGCGGGAAGGTTCGTTCTACGGCGCGAACGCTCTGATCACCAAGCCTGCCCAGTCGCTGGCAGTGACAATTACTGCTTCAGCGCTGGCCGCCGGACAATTTGTGACCCGCAATTCTAACGCTGGGGCGATCTTTTTGGATCAGCCCGAGAGTGCGTTGTTTGCGATTCGGGCAGTTATGGGCTTGATACCTGGTGTGACACTTCTGATCGCAGCCTTAATTTTATTTGCCTTCCCATTGCGCGGTAATCGTTTGAAGGCAATAAAAAACCAGATTCTGGAAATGCACCAGACAAAGCATGAAAAATTAGAAGCGCTCGAAAATTAAGATTGATAAGGAAGAACGGATGAAAAGTTATCGTAAAGAACTGATTGTAAACACTCCCACCCGACGCGCTTTTGTTAACATCACCCGTGATGTCGAACTTGCATTAGCGGAAAGCGGTATTCAGGAAGGTTTACTTTTGGTTAATCCCATGCACATTACCGCTTCAGTTTTTATTAATGATGACGAAAGAGGGCTGCACTCCGATTACGAGGACTGGTTGGAGAAAATCGCTCCGCACGAACCGATCGGGCAATATCGTCACAACGATACTGGTGAAGATAATGCCGATGCGCACATTAAGCGCCAGATCATGGGGCGGGAGGTGGTGGTTGCCATTACCAGGGGAAGGCTGGACTTTGGTACCTGGGAGCAAATTTTTTATGGTGAGTTTGACGGGAGGCGACCTAAACGGATTTTGATCAAAATTATCGGCGATTGAACTTGTATTACCTCGAAGCTTATACAAAGATTAGCCAATGTGCCATGGTTTTTTTTATAATGAAAGCAACATTAGAAATCAACACAAGGAGAAAAAAATATCATGGCACACAAAGAAGATTGGATGAAAACACCCTTAGAACTACCTGAATTACCTTACGCCAAAAACGCTTTGGCTCCGGTCATCTCAGAACAAACCATTGAATATCATTATGGCAAACACCATAAAGCCTATTATGACACCACCAAAGACCTGGTGAAGGGCACCGAGTTGGAAGGCGCAAGCCTGGAAGAGATCGTTGACGTAGCCGGCAAAGATCCTTCTTTGAAAAAGCTCTACAACAATTCCGCCCAAGCCTGGAACCACAACCTCTATTGGAAACAATTTGCGCCTGTTGGTCAAGGCAAGATATCCTCAGAACTGGAAACCCTGCTCAAGGAAGCCTTTGGAAGCGTTGAAGAATTCAAGAAGAAAATGGTCGACGCTGGTGTGGCTCGCTTCGGAAGCGGTTGGGCATGGCTGGTTGTAGACGACGGAAAATTGGACATCTACTCAACTCCCAATGGCGACAACCCCTGGAAAGATGGCAAATCCCCCGTCTTCGGTTTGGACGTGTGGGAACATGCCTACTATCTCGATTACCAGAACTTGCGCAAAAAACACCTCGAAGAGGTCCTGGACAAGATTGTCAACTGGGACTACGTCTTGGAACTGATCAAACGATACCAGAGTTAATAACAGAAAATCACTTTCTTTTCAAAAAGACGGCCTTCGGGTCGTCTTTACTTTTAGTAATATGCATGAAATTACATCCGCGACAAATTCAGCGAAGCTATGGGTTTACAGTAAAATTACTTTATGGAATTCAAACTTCACGCCCCTTATCAGCCAACCGGTGACCAGCCGGAAGCCATTCGACAGCTCGTTGAAGGCATTATCAAGGGTTACCACAACCAGGTCCTGCTGGGTGCTACCGGAACTGGGAAGACCTTCACCGTTGCCAACGTGATACAACAACTTCAGTTGCCTACCCTGGTGATGACCCATAACAAGACGCTGGCTGCCCAACTTTATGCTGAATATACGGAGTTTTTCCCTGAAAACGCGGTGGAATATTTTGTCTCCTACTACGATTATTATCAGCCTGAGGCGTACATTCCCCGTCGTGACCTGTATATCGAGAAAGAAACCGACATCAACGAAGAAATTGACCGGTTGCGACTTGCAGCTACAACAGCATTAATGTCCCGGCAGGATGTGATCATTGTGGCGTCGGTCTCCGCCATCTATGGTCTGGGTGACCCGGATGCCTACAAAGCCTCTGTTTTGCACATTCCCAAAGGGCAAATCTATCGCCGTAACGCGCTATTGCGTCAATTGGTTGACATTCAATATCAGCGCAATGACCTGGAAGTAAAACCTGGCATCTTTCGGGTACGAGGCGATACTCTTGAAATTCTGCCCGCCTATAGTGAACGTGAAGCAGTACGGATCAGCTTTTTTGGGGATGAAATTGAAGAAATCACTCGCCTCAATCCATTGACTGGCGAA
>JBCFBG010000011.1:14101-17790 GCA_038562515.1 Anaerolineaceae bacterium | reverse complement strand
TGGAAGTCAGACCGACCAAAGGTCAGGTTGATGACCTGATTGTTGAGTTGCGAGCACGGGTGGCAAAGGGCGAACGTACTCTGGTGACCACTCTGACCAAACGTATGGCAGAAGATATGGCTGATTATCTGCTCGAAATGGGTTTCAAGGTCCATCATCTCCACTCCGAGGTGGATACACTCGAACGGATCGGTATCTTAAGAGATCTGCGCCTGGGCGTTTTTGATGTCATTGTTGGTATCAATCTTTTGCGAGAAGGGCTTGACCTGCCGGAGGTCTCGCTGGTGGCGATATTGGATGCCGATAAGGAAGGTTTTTTGCGTTCCACCACTGCCTTAATTCAGAATTTTGGTCGCGCTGCCCGGCATATCAACGGAAAGGTGATTTTATATGCCGATAAAATGACCGACTCGATGAAACGTGCCATCGACGAGACCAACCGCCGCCGCCAGATCCAGGAAGCTTACAACGAGAAACACAACATTTCACCTGTTGGCATCACCAAGGCAGTCCATGACATAACGGAACGGCTTGCCAATGTCGCTCAAGACGACAAAAAGGCTCCAAAGAGTGCCCGCGAGCTGGTTGCTTCGATGGAACAACGTGAGCTGGAGCGCATGATCAAAGAGATGGAAAATCAGATGCGCGCTGCTGCGAAAGAGCTGGAGTTTGAACGAGCTGCCATGTTACGGGACCAGGTTTATGAGCTGAAGGCGATATTGGTCGAAGATAGCAAACTACCACCCTGGAAGAAGCAAGCTCTATTGGCGCAAAATTTGGGGGATTAAACGACGATTTATAGTTGATTGTTTTTCATGCCATACGGGCGGTTTTAGAACCCGCCCCTACATTTTTGTGCGCTACACAATCTCTGCAATGGGACTACTCCTAAAACCTCACCTCAAAACGATCGAACTCACCCTGGTACTCAAACCAGGAGTCGCGCACCTCGTCCTCCCTTCCTGAGTGGGGACCTTGCCTGAGAATCTGCAAAAACTTTTCCAGATCTTGCCGTGAACCCTCCGCTACCACCTGGACGCTGCCGTCATACAGATTGCGCACCCAGCCAGTAACGCCCAATCCATGGGCAGCATTCATAGCAAAATAGCGGTAACCAACGCCTTGCACGGCGCCGCTGGCAAAAGCCTGCAAGCGTGACATCTCGATCGAATTATCGGATCCCATGTGCCTCCAGGTTATTTAAAGCGGTCGTCGTCGAATTCTCCTAATGAAAATTCGTCCTCATCGTCCACATCGTCGTCATCATCGATATATTGTTGCCATTCCTCGTCGTCGATGTCTTCGTCGTATGAAAATTCGTCCTCATCGTCTTCAAATTCATCGTCATCGACTTGGTCTTCATCTGCTTCGACATCAGTTTGTCCCCATGGTATTGAAATCAGGTCCATTTCTTCACCGCCCTCAGTGAAATTGAGCAGTTCCATGGCTTCTTCCAGGAAGGCGATTTCATCGTCATCCTCTGCAGAAGCGAGCAGAGAATCCAGCTTTCGCTCCACACCTTCGCCGCCAATTTGTGCCAGTGCCCAGATGATTTCATGCCTCAGTTCATCATCATCAACCACGCCGATTTCCCTTAATAAACTCTTGCGAGCTTTCTTTAGACCAAGTTCACCAGCAGCGTGAACCGCCTGGATACGTACAGCCAGGTTTTCGTGTTCAATATTTTCCATTACGCTGCTTTCCCATTGTTCATCAGCGGAGCGTCCCATGGCGAACATGGCACTTTCCAGCCACAGTTCATCTTGCATTGCCGCTGCTTTACGCAGCATTTGCGGGATCTCTTCCCGGCTGGAGTAGCCCAAGGCTTCCAACGCTCTTCGCTTGACAAGTTCACTTTCGTCCTCGTTGTAGGCATGCAACAGAGCATTTTCAATCTCATGCAAAACTTCAGCTCTAATTTTTTCAACTTCGCCCATGTAAACGTAAGGTCCAAGTGCATTCGCAACCGCCGCTCGTACCGCTTCGTTGCGGGTCTGATCTGCAAGTAAGCGCAAATAAACCGGGATCAGGTGGTGGTCTTCGGAATCGAACAGCAGATCGATTGCTGAAACACAGACATCTGAGTCCTCATCTTCCAGGGCGATACGGGCAACCGATTCGTACATCAATACCGGATCATTCTCAGCCAGGCTTACCAAGTCCTGCAAGAAGGTTTGGCGGCGTTGCAGAGGTACTTTGCTCCAGCAGCTCGCCAGTGTTTTTTGTTCACTGGGACTGAAGTCCGAAAACTGGTAAAGAAGTTTGGACGGAAACTGGTGTTCCAGGTCCATCAGAGCATTAATCAGATCCTGGATAGAGTCAGAAGGGGTCATCATTACCTCGTTAAGGGCCCAAAATCGGGTTGCGGAAATCCTGGATGGTGATGAACACCATTAGCAGGATCAGGGCGTAAAAGAAGATATTATTGATCGCAAGTGCCACCTTATCCGGGATGCGCTTGCGGGTAATTGCTTCAATGACCAGGAAAAGAATTTGCCCGCCATCCAAAGCAGGGATAGGGAGTAAATTGGTAATGCCGACTGCAATTGAGATCATCGAGATAATTGAGAGGCGGTAAATTGGAAATCCACTGACACCGGTAACCACGCTGGTTTGGTCCATCTGGGCAGCACTGCTAAACATGTCGTATATGCCTTTGATTCCAACTATCCGGGCTTCTGCAGACGAAATCGCGCCACGAATCAGGTTCACAGGGATCATAAGTGTTGTTTCAACCTGCAACCAGAAGGTCTTGAAAGCCTGGACGACCGATTGTCCAAATGGTAAAGAAATCACAGGGTAGGTGATGCTGACGCCGATTGCACCTTCGTTTTCAGGCGGATTACTTCGCGGAACAAGCTCGATAGTTTGGCTGACGCCGTCGCGTAAGAAACTCACCGTGACAGTCTGATCCAGGTATTGACTGGTGGCAGTCGAAATGTCGTCAAAGCTGGCAATATCGTAATCGCCAACCCGGGTGATCACATCGCCAACCTGCAGACCCGCAACTTGCGCAGGCGAATTGGGGGCAATCTCTTGAACCATGACCTTGCTGGTGTCTTGCCCGCCAGCAACCGAAAACATGACGATCAGCAGAATGATGCCGAAAATGAAGTTCATCGTGGCACCCGCAACCAAAATCAAAAAGCGCTTCCATTTGGGGGCTGCCAGCATTCCTCCGGGTTCGTTTGCTTCGGTTTCACCTTTGGGCCTCACAAAACCTCCAAAGGGGATCCAGTTGAGGGTAATTTCCGTGCCTTTCCAGGTGAAAAGCTTAGCCAACCTGGGAGGATAGCCAAAACCAAATTCTTCAACTTCAATCCCGAGAGCTTTGGAAACCAACATGTGACCAAGCTCGTGGATGAAGACTAAAAAGCCGAAAAAGAAAACAAACTGTAAAATGGTCCAGATATTACTCATAAATTCTCCTGAATCGTTATTATACCTAAATTGACAGACTATCCACTCGATGAGTAAGGTTGAGTGAACCTGGACGAATGTTATAGCGAATTCCCGCTACTCCAGACTTGCCCCTTCGGTGCTGAGACAGATGGTTATTTCGGGAAAGATGCCGGTTGCGCCCTGGTACCCCTTGGTCAATTGCCGGACGAATTCTTTGACATACGCTTCTTCGACGATGTTGATCGTGCATCCGCCAAATCCTGCTCCGGTCAGCCTGGCACCCAGGC
>JBCFBG010000011.1:0-14001 GCA_038562515.1 Anaerolineaceae bacterium | reverse complement strand
AGATTCTCAGCTTTCTTGCCCAATAAAGCCCGCTGCATAGGCTGCAATCCCCAACCTGCCAGTGTCTGCCAGGCAAGTACGAAAGCCATTTCGATAGAGGCGGATGAGCTTAATCCGGACCCGTTGGGGATGTTGGACGAATAGACTGCATCCATCCCAGGACAACCCAAACCTGCCTTGTCGGCAGCCCAACAAACCCCACCAGGATATAGCGCCCAATCTGGCAAGGGATTGCCTCTGTTATTTTGCTTGTGATGTAAAGATGAAAGTGTGAATGAGCAACATCGCCCCAGGTCCTTTGCCAGAAGGTTGCTTTTTTCCGAACCGTTTGCGCGAAAGGCCAGCCATGTAGAGCGATCGATGGCAATGGGCAAGACGATTCCGTCGTTATAGTCAACGTGCTCGCCCAGCAGATTCACTCGTCCAGGTGCCCTCACAATGTAATCCGGACTGGAGTGAAAATATGCTTGAAACTCAGCCAGAACGGCATCCCTGGTTGCTGAATTGATTGGATCAGTTTGGTGGATCGATGCTTCCATAAAAATCCGTTACTATCCCTGGGAAAAGTATATCAGCAACAGGGTTTGCGGAGGCATCCTGAGGAATGCAGGATCTTTATTTGTTCAGTATGTCATCCTGAGCTTCTAAGATAAATATTTCTTTTTCAGGCAGGTCCCAGACCTGCCTGTGCGAGGGTGTTTAATAAAGTGAATCATGTACTTTCCCAGAATAACCAACAAAAAACCCTCGTGAATGTCACGAGGGTCGGTTTTTGTCTGAGGATTCGACTATGCCATAGCGGTTTCGACTACTTTGGCAAAAGCCTTGGGATCGTGCACGGCAATATCGGCCAACATTTTTCGATTGATGATCACATTGTTCTTGCGCATTCCAGAGATGAAACGGCTGTAGGTTGTGCCATTCATACGGGTTGCAGCGTTGATGCGGGCGATCCAGAGCCGGCGCAGGTCACGTTTGCGATTGCGGCGATCGTTATAGGCATACCATTGGGCATGCAGGAAAGCTTCGCTAGCACGTTTGAACAGATGATTGTAACTGCCACGATAACCACTGTTATGGGCAATGAGCCGTTGATGGCGGCGTCGGCGATATGGTCCACTTTTTACTCTTGTCATGATAACTCCTTTGCGGTCCCCTGGGCGTCAGACTATTAGTCTCGTTGTAAACACCCAACAGCCACACTAAACCGAATATGACAGGACAGTCCTTAGTCCTTCTTGCTCATGTAAGGTGCCAAGCGCTTAATGTGCTTGACCAAGCCGTTGTTGTTGACTGCAATCGTCTCTCCGAGCAAATACTTAGTTCGCTTTGAAGTGTTTCGGCGCAAATGGCCTTTTCCGATTTTGGTACGAACAACTTTGCCGGTACCGGTCATGCGGAAGCGTTTGGACGTAGCCTTATGAGTCTTAATCTTGTACTTTCCACTTCTCTCTTTACGTGCCACGATCAAACTCCTCTAAGAAAATCCAACGGCTGCGTGCAATATCAGCCGTTGGTCAATAAACCAACCAGAAATTATACCAGATAATTCGCCTTGTCAATCAATAAAACCAGAATTATTTTTTCGCAGGAGCCAGCATCATGAACATTGTCTTCCCTTCCATGTTGGGGGCTTGTTCAATTTCTGCTACGTCGCTCAATTCTTCCGCGATTTCTCTAAGATCTTCCAATGCCAGTTCAGGGTAGGTGATCTCCCGCCCTCTAAAGCGGATGGTCACCCGAACCTTCATGCCACTCTCCAACCAACGGCGTGCGTCGCGCACTTTAAAGCCCTGGTGATGATCACTGGTCTTTGGGCGTAGACGGATTTCTTTGATCTCGATCTTGGTTTGGGATTTACGAGCTTCGCGTTCCTTCTTTTCTTTCTCGTAAAGGAACTTGCTGTAGTTGATGATTTTGCAAACGGGGGGGTCGGCATTCGGAGCGATTTCTACCAAGTCCAACCCGGCGATATTTGCTCGGCGTAAGGCGTCTTCGATGCTTACGATTCCAACGTTTTCCCCGTTTTCGTCAACAAGGCGGACCTTATCTGTGCGGATGCGTTCATTAATACGATGTTCTTGTTTACTACTGATTGTCTTTTTCTCCTCAATAATTAAAAATACGACATTCTTCTCGAATGGGCGTAGCTTAATATTACCATATGCGTAAAAGTTTCGTCAATATTTCGAAGGTCATAAATGGGCGAATTTGCCAGTTTTTACTCTACAAAACACAGATTCCAGAACGAAGCGTGTAGAATTGGAGCTGGAGGACTAAATAATGGACAATAATCTGAATTTTGAAAAGTATGCAAACCTGATCGTTAACATCGGGCTCGGACTGCACTCTGGCGATAATCTCACTATCCGCATGAGTGAACACTCTCTGCCGATAGCTCGGCTGGTGGCAAAAAAGGCTTATCAAAAAGGCGTCAGCGATGTGCGTCTGGATTTTACGGATGATACCATCTCACTCGACCGTTACCTATTTGCCCCCGATGAGGCTTTTTCGACCTATCCGTATTACCGGGTAAATTTTAGTGAAAACCTCTTCAAGGATAACTACCACGTACTGAATTTGTATGCTCCCAATCCTGATCTGCTCAAACCAGCTGACCCTGCCCGAATTGCACAATGGCAAAAAGTTTCCAGTACGGCAGTTAAGCCAATACAGCATTACACTATGCAAAACGAAGTTAAATGGTGCGTAACGGCTGTAGCATGCCCAGCCTGGGCTGCTGCCGCTTTCCCGGAACTGCCTGAGGATGAGGCGATGCAAAAACTGTGGGATAACATTTTCATGGCTTCCCGCGTCGATCAGCCAGATCCTATCGCGGCCTGGGAAGAACACGACGTCAATCTGAAAAAACATCATAGCTTCCTCAATGAAGCTCGGTTTGATCGCATCCACTATCAAGGTCCAGGTACTGACCTGGTGGTCGGGCTGGTTAAAAACCATATCTGGGAAGGTGGCTCCAGTATCAGTCAAAAGGGCGATCGTTTCTTCCCCAATATCCCAACCGAAGAAGTTTTTAGTATGCCTGATGCTGACCGGGTGGATGGCACCTTGCGTGCCACCATGCCGCTTTCGGTGAACGGACAAATTGTAGACAAGTTCCATTTCACCTTCAAGGACGGGAAGGTCGTGGATTTTGATGCTGAAGAAGGTAAGCAAGTTTTAGTTGACCTGCTCGATATGGATGAAGGCGCTAAACGGCTGGGTGAAATTGCGTTGGTAGCGGATAACTCGCCGATCAGCAATACCGGCATATTGTTCAAAAACACCCTTTTTGACGAGAACGCCTCCTGCCACTTCGCCTTTGGGGCTGCCTACAGCGAAAATCTGAAGGGTGCTACTGAGCGCAGCGAAGAAGAAAACCGCAAACTGGGCATGAACAATTCGCTCATCCACGTTGATTTCATGGTCGGCTCCAAGGACGTCACGGTTACCGGCATCAAAGAAGATGGAACCGCGATCGTTTTGCTGAAAGACGGCGACTGGCAGATTTAGTAGGTTAGCCTGAGCCACATTTACAATGTAAGGAGCGATCATAGGATCGCTCCTTTTTTATGGAGGAAGATGAATATTATTTGCTTCGCTCCCAACTTCATGACCCCCTTCGTACGGCTGGGGGTTTTTAAATAATAAGCCGGGTTGACAAACGCAACCAGGCCTACGATGTGAGGGTTAGAAATTAATGGAAAGGCCAGGTTGACAAACGTAACCCGGCCTATGATGTGAGGGATATAAATTGATGGAAAAGCCGGGTTGAAAAACGCAACCCGGCCTACAATCTATCAGCAATCAGCTAAATCTTCCGCTCGATTTCATCCAATGCGAGGGCGATAAAGTCATCAACGCTCATGGCGCCGGGGTTATCACCATTGCGGCGGCGCAATGCGACCTGACCATCTTCCATTTCTCGGTCTCCGATTACCAGCATATAGGGGTACTTTTCCTTCTGGGCATTGCGGATCTTGGCGTTCATGCGGTCTGAACCGTCGTCGACGCTCACTCGCAAACCGGCTATCTGCAACTTTGCGGCGACTTCATGCGCATAGTCGTTATGACGGTCGGCAATCGGGATCAGTTTGACTTGCTTGGGTGCCAACCAGGCAGGGAACGCCCCGCCATAATGCTCGATCAGCACGCCAAAGAAGCGTTCCATCGAACCCAAAAGGGCGCGATGAACCATGAAGGGACGGTGCTCTTTACCGTCTTCACCGATATAGGTCAAGTCGAAGCGTTCCGGTTCATTGAAATCGAACTGGATGGTGGAAAGCTGCCATTCTCTTCCTAATGCGTCACGAACCTTCAGGTCGATCTTGGGTCCATAAAATGCGCCGCCGCCTTCGTCGACGTCATACGGAACCCCCATGCGTTTGAGCGTATCTTCCAAGGCAGCTTCTGCGTCATGCCAGACCTTCTCATCGCCCACTCGCTTCTCTGGCATGGTGCTCAAATAGGCCTGGAAATCGCTGAAACCGAATGCCCGCAGCATATTGATGCTGAAATTGAGTGTGAAGTCAATTTCTTCCGGCATTTGGTCTGGACGGCAGAAATGATGGGCATCATCCTGGGTGAAGCCACGGACGCGCATCAGCCCATGCAGAACGCCGGAGCGCTCATAGCGATAGACCGTTCCTTTTTCGGCAAAGCGCAAGGGCAGGTCGCGGTATGAACGCAGCTGGCTCTTGTAGATGTGCAGATGGAAAGGACAGTTCATGGGCTTGATGTAATATTCCTGATCCTCGATCTGGATGGCGGAATACATATTTTCTTTGTAAAAGCCCAGATGCCCACTGGTTTCCCACAGACTGGCTTTGCCGATGTGGGGCGTGTAGACCAGGTCGTAACCATTAGCAATGTGCTGGTCATCCCAATAACGCTCAATTTGGTGCCTGATCATGCCACCATTGGGGTGCCACAAAATCAAGCCCTGACCGACCTCATCGTTGGTGCTGTATAGATCCAGCTCTTTTCCGAGTTTGCGATGATCGCGTTTTTTGGCTTCTTCCAGTTTCCACAGGTAATCTTTAAGCTCATCTTTGGTTTCCCAGGCTGTGCCGTAAATTCGCTGCAGCATCGGACGGTGCTCGTCCCCGCGCCAATAAGCACCGGCGACGTTGAGCAGTTTTATGGCGTGTGGGTTGATCTGGACGGTGTTCTCAACATGCGGTCCACGGCAAAGATCAACGAACTTGCCGGATGTATAGGTGGTAATGGGCACTCTTTCGTCGGTTGGATTGCCGTCATCATCCAGGTTGCCGCTCTCGAGTCCTTCGATAAGCTCGATTTTGTAGACCTGGTCCTTGAAAAGCTTCTTGGCATCTTCCGCAGAAATCTCCTGGCAGACGAAGTCCGACTTTGCCTTGATCAACTCCCGCATGCGGTTCTCGATGGTTTCGAGATCATCCGGCGTGAGGGTGCGCGGCAGGTCGAAGTCGTAGTAAAACCCGTCTTCGATGGCTGGACCGATAGCAACCTGCCCATCCGGGAACATTTCCA
This sequence comes from Anaerolineaceae bacterium, assembly GCA_038562515.1. GTDB lineage: Bacteria > Chloroflexota > Anaerolineae > Anaerolineales > Anaerolineaceae > Mesolinea. Next base: position 8,490 of record JBCFBG010000011.1, on the reverse strand, counting down.
GGACGGCTTCAGCCATCACGTGGGCGGCTGAGTGGCGGATACGGTAAAGTTGTGACTTTTCGTATTCCTCTTGTTTGTGTGACATACTTCCTCCATTGCCGGTTGTTCTCTGAGATTTTTAGGGGGTCGATTCGTACAACCGATTCTTAAAACAAAAAGACCCTCGCCCTGGGGCGAGAGATCTCTCACGCGGTTCCACCCAGATTGCTCCATTGGAGCATCTCGTTGTGCCGATAACGGGGCGACCGTTCACCTTAATCGGAAACCTTTCAGGTTCATGCTGGCAGGTGGTTTTAGGAAGTTTCTTCTGAACCGGTTCACACTCTCCCGGTCTCACTGGCAAAAGAGGGCTTCTTACTCTTCCTGCGTGAACGCATTACAGTAAATATAGCGCATTTTTGCGGAAAATCAAGTGAGAACTCATTAATCTGAACGATTCTCTGCATTCTGACCTTCGTACGGAGGTCTGCACAAGGTTACGCCAAGGCCTGGTTTTTCCGGCACGTGGATATTGGCATTCTCATCAAAGCGCATACCCTCAAATGGATCATTTGTAACCAACAGGCTGGCATCCAGATCCAACCAATCCGCAAAACCTGATAAGTGTGCCATGGCCGTCAATCCAATGGAGGTCTCGATCATGCAGCCCAGCATGACCAGCATATTTTTCCCCTTTGCCCAGCGAATCATCTCCAGTGCTGGTGTCATTCCGCCCACTTTCATCAGTTTGATATTGACTCCTCTTACGCCAACTTCATGCAATGTTTTTACATCCTGGAAAGTGCGTACAGACTCATCTGCAACGATTGGAATGCTGGTCAAAGCTTGCAGGGAGCCCATGGCTTCCAGTTCAGCAATGCCCAAGGGTTGCTCCAGCAACTCCACCCCAAGTCGTTCCAGGAATTTCAAGTAGTCCTCTGCCTGAGTTTTTGACCAGCCGGCATTTGCATCCACAAGTAGGTGCGCTTGAGGCCTGGCTGCGCGAACAGCTTCCAGGCGCTCCATATCCTGATCATCACCTGCAAGTTTGAGTTTTATGATGGGGAATTTGTCCACTCGCAGCGCTTCAGCCGCCATCGCCTGTGGCGCGTCGGCGGCGATGGTAAAACAGCTTGGCTTGGGTGCGGGGCGTTTCAATCCCATCGCAACATAAAGCGGCAGACCTTGTTTGCGGCTAAGATAATCATGTAAGGCCAGGTCTATTGCTGCCCTGGCTGGAGCTGGCCCAGATGGATCGAGCCAATCGCGGATTTCATCAAATTTCGTAGGCAAAGGATCTGATCTTTCTGATTGTTTCTGCCAATAATCCAGCATTGATTGTCTGCTGACGTTGTAATATGGAGGAATGGTCCCTTCCCCCCAACCTTCGTCCCCTCGCATTCTGATCCAATGCGCTATGCGTTGTTCACTTACCCCGTAAGAAAGCCTAAAAGGAATCCTGAGCTGAAGCTGGATCGTCTCCCACGAAAAAAGACCTTCACTATGCTGAGTCATTATCTCCTCATCCAGTGTTTCTTAGATTATTTCAAGCAAAATGGCAGGCAACAAAATGCTTAGGCTCGATTTCACGATATTCAGGATCTTGTTTGAAACAAATTTCCTGAGCCACTGGGCAGCGCGTGTTGAAATTACAGCCCTGAGGGGGATTCAGAGGGCTGGGAATATCCCCCTGCAGGATGATCCTCTGGCGGTCCCGCGCTTTGCGCGGATTCGGGATAGGGACAGCAGACATCAACGCTTTGGTGTACGGATGGCGGGGATGCTGATAAATTTCATTGCGGTCAGCTAATTCCATCACTTTGCCCAAATACATGACGACCATTCGATCACTGATGTGGCGTACCATACTGAGGTCATGAGCCACAAAGATATATGTCAAACCTAATTTATCTTGAAGCTCCTCGAGCAGGTTTACTACCTGAGCCTGAATGCTCACATCCAAAGATGATATCGGCTCATCACAAATAACAAGATCTGGGCTTAGCGCCAAAGCACGGGCAATCCCAATTCGCTGGCGTTGACCGCCAGAAAATTCGTGGGGATAACGATTTACAAAATCCGGATTGAGGCCAACGAACCTGAGTAAGTCTTGAACCTTATCCTGTTTTTGAGACCGATTAAGATCTGTATGGACGTCCAGCGGCGCTGATAGGATTGACCCAACAGTCATACGGGGATTGAGAGAAGCATAAGGATCCTGGAAAATCATTTGCATACGGCGGCGCATTTTGCGCAATTCGTTCTCGGGTAGGCTGGTCAGATCAACACCATCAAAAATAATCTGACCCGAAGTTGGGCGATAAAGTTGCAATATTGTGCGGGCAACCGTAGTCTTTCCACAGCCAGTCTCTCCCACCAACCCCAGGGTCTCGCCATCATAAACATCAAAACTCACGTCGTCTACCGCCTTAACAAGACGGACCTGACGGTTGGTGAATAATCCCTTTGATACAGGGAAGTATTTCTTTAGGTTTATTACCTGAAGGAGTACCCTTTTTTCCATGTTCATGAAACACCCATTTTCTGAATTTCTCGCCAGCGCCAACAAGCAACACTATGACCCTCTTCTGGTCCATTTTCCAATTCAGGCCGCTCTTGATAACATCTGTCCTCGCGATAAGTGCAGCGGGCAAAAAAAGGACAGCCAGCAGGCAAATCTACCAAATCTGGCGGAAGACCAGGGATGGAAATCAACTTTGTGCCAGGGGCTTCGTCAATACTTGGGAGCGAACCCAACAAGCCCATTGTGTACGGATGCAGTGTGTTGTTATAGATGTCATCCACCAAACCGCGCTCGATGATTGAACCTGCGTACATTACATTGATACGGTGAACCATCTCGGCCACAATGCCAAGGTCGTGTGTGATCCACATCACCGACATACCCAATTCCTGCTGCAGCCTGATGACAAGGTTAATAATTTGTGCCTGAATGGTCACATCCAGTGCTGTAGTCGGTTCATCGGCTATCAGAAGTTTAGGCTCACACGAAAGTGCCATTGCAATCATTGCTCTCTGGCGCATACCGCCGGAGAATTGATGCGGGAAATTATCGAAGCGCTTGCGTGCTTCAGGAATTCCTACCAGGTTGAGCAGTTCAATGGTCCTTTCCTTTGCCTGCCGTTTATTCATATTTTTGTGCAGAATCAGCGCTTCGGATATCTGAAAACCGACTGTATATACAGGGTTCAATGAAGACATTGGGTCCTGAAAGACCATCGCGATTTCATGACCGCGCACTGACCGAATTTCTTTTTCGGAGAGTTTTAACAAATCCCTTCCATTAAAAATCACTTCACCTGCCGAAATTTCACCCGGCGGGATTTGAATCAAGCGCATTATCGACAAAGCATGCACGCTTTTTCCGCATCCGCTTTCTCCAACAACCCCCAGAATCTCACCATGGTCAAGTGAATAAGAAATGCCGTTTACCGCATTCACCGTTCCATCCTGGGTGTGAAAGCGAGTGGTTAGATTGTTAATTTCCATTAATGGTTTCATAGTATTTCCATCGCTCAGACGCGCATTTTAGGATCAAGGGCATCACGTAAACCATCACCCAGAAGATTAAAACCCAATACACTGAACATGATTGCCAGACCAGGGAACAGCACTGCCCACCAGGCTCCGCTGGATAGATATTTGTAACTGTCACCTAACATGGCACCCCATTCAGGTTGAGGTGGAATGGCTCCCAAACCTAAAAAGCCAAGTGCGGCAGCCGAAAGAATTGCATTCGCCAAACCCATTGTGGCCTGAACAATAATCGGAGAAAGGATGTTTGGTACGATGTGTTTAAACAGAATTCGACCATGGCCTTCTCCAACTGATTGGGCTGCCAAAACGTATTCTTTTTGAGTTACAGACAATACCGCCGAGCGCGCCAGGCGTGCATAAATGGGGATGCCAACAACCCCAATGGCGATCATGCCCTTTTCCAAACCCGGACCAAGAAAAGCAACAATCGCGATCGCTAATAGATAGCTCGGAAATGAAAGAATCACATCCATGATCCGCATCACGATGTTTGAAAATACTTTTCCACCAACCGGTCTCGCAAGCAGCAGTCCAATTCCCAAACCAAGCACGCCACAGACCAATGCGACCATGGGTCCAACAATGAATCCAACAAGCCCACCGATCAATATTCCAAAAAGCCCGAATACCAACCGTCGCAATATGGTTTTTTTTGCAAATAATGATGGCGTTGATACTGAGACAACCCCTAACAAAGCAAACAATAGGCTTTGAACAGGTTGCCTTGAAATCCAGGCTGGTAGGGCTCCCAGACCCAGTCCAATTGCAGCCATCAAAAATAATTTTTCCACACGATTCAAATCAGCACTTTCAAAAAAACCCGCAAAAAGACCGAGAATTCCACCAATAGACAGCGATATGCTGACTGCCACGAGCCCAACTCTCAGTGAATTCCAACCGCCATGTACAACACGCCGAAAAATATCTCTACCCAGTTTATCAGTGCCAAATATGTGAATCTCTGGGGACTCCTCAGTTACCCGCAAAACTGGAGCAAGCAATTTCGAGCCATAATCAAGATCCATTTTGGCATCATATTTCCAAAAGAAGTGAGCGCAAACCGCAGAAAGCACGAAAATGGTCACAACGACCAGACCAATCATGGCAGTGCGGTTCGAAATTAAGCGCCTCCAGGCATCCAACCACAATGACCTGTGTTCACGTACCGCGAAATCTGTAAGGTCATCCTGAATAGGAGTTGTCTCTGTCATCTTCGACCTCATTCGTAAGAAATCCGCGGATCAATTATTGCGTAAGAAAGATCCACTAATAAATTTACAAGCATAAAAATAATAGCTATCAGTAACGTGACACCCTGAACAATTGGGTAATCACGTCCTAAAATTGAGTCATAGACCCACTTGCCAATGCCTGGCCAGGAGAAGATTGTCTCGGTTAACACGGCACCAGCCAATAAAGTTCCCACCTGAATGCCAATGATGGTTATTACAGGCAAAAAGGCATTCTTAAGTGCATGTCTGAACAGAACAACCCTTTCCGCCAGACCTTTGGCAGAAGCGGTACGAATATAATCTTCCTGCAGCACGTCCAACATGCTCGAGCGAGTCATTCGGGTGATAATCGCGGTTGGGATGGTTGCGAGAGATACCGCTGGCATGATAATGTGTTTCAACGCATCCATGAATCCAACCCAATTGCGCGTCAACAGGCTATCCAAAAGCAGCAAATTGGTAATCGGTTCAATGACGACGCCACTGGAAAGCCGCCCTCCGGAAGGCAACCATTTGAGGATCACTGCAAAAAGCATAATCTCCATGATGCCCAACCAGAAGATTGGAACTGAGACACCAACCAGCGAGCCAACCATCGCTGTTCCATCAAGAAGTGAGTTTCGTCTTGCAGCCGACAAAATCCCAATGGGAATGCCAATGATTAATGACAGACTCATGGCAAGTAATGCCAATTCAACCGTGGCAGGGAAACGGTCCTGGAGTGTTTCAGCAATTGGAATCCGACGATGAATTGAATCTCCCAGATCAAACTCCAATAGGCGCCCAAAGTAGCGCACATACTGACTGTCAAAAAATCCAGAAAGATCACCTTCTGCTAATGCATCGCGATCCAAAAAGGCGGGTTTGTCCAGCCCAAATTGCTCCCTGATGCGGGCGACGTTTTCGGTTGTGGCATGCTCTCCCAACATCGCTACTGCAGGGTCCCCTGGTATCAGTCTTTGGAAAAGGAAAATGACCAGAGTAACGCCAATGAGCGTTGGAAATACAGAAACTAACCTGCGAAGGATGTAGCGGCCCAAAATGACCTCGCTTCAACTTTACATTCGGGGGGCGGTGATTGAACCGCCCCCCGAGTCTATTGATTCATTAGAACTGGAAAGCGCCTATTTTGGTGCTATCCTAATTTGAGAAAAATACATGCTCAAAATTCTCCGCGCCAACAGGTTGGGGCGTATATCCCTGGACTGTAGCAGAAAGAATCAGAGGTGTATTGTTATGACCCAACCAAATTCTGGCTACGTCATCGTGCAACATTTGTTCAGCCTGGCGATAAAGCGCAGCGCGTGCTTCGGGATCTGGCAGAGTAACAGCTTCCTGAAGGATCGCAGCAAGATCAGCATTCTGATACCAGCCTTCTCGCATAATCGGTTCAGCGCCTGAGCTGTAGAAGTAACCCAGGAAGTTGTCAGGGTCACCATTATCTCCGCCCCAACCTAATAAGTAGAGGCCCATCAGGGTGCCATTTCTGCGTCCGCCAAGATAGGTTGGCCAATCGCCTTCAAGGTAGAGTTCAACATTGAAGCCTGCAGCGTTGAGGTTCGCAGCCATACCTTCGCCAACTTCTTTTGCAGCCGGGAAGTAGAAGCGAGTTACAGGCATGTAGTAAAGACGCAGTGGAATTTTCTGACCGGCAGTGTAGAGCACGTTGCCATCCGCATCCGTAACATCTTCAGCAACGGTCACTTCTGTAAGCCCTTCGGGGAATCCAGCATCAGCCAGTAAGGATTTGGAAAGTTCTGGATCGTAGGTCCAGTCCTGAATATCTGCATTGTGACCTAGTAGTAAGGGGGGCAGGAAATTTGTAGCAACCGAGCCATACTTTCCGAAGAAGTTAGAAATCAAGCCTTCCTTATCAATTGCATGTGCAACTGCCTCTCGAACTCGAACATCCTGAAATTCCAGGATCTTAAAGTTAAAAGCAATGTAGCTGGTATTTAACGCAGGACGGGTCAAAATTTGCAAAGTGGGATCTGCTTCGGCAGTCGCAAGGTCTTCAACGACAGCCTGTTCCAATGCATCAATATCGCCAGCCTGGAGTGCCAGGAAACGTGCTGAATCATCAGGGATGACCCGGACGATAACGTTCTTGACTTTTGCAGGTTCGCCCCAGTAATCTTCGTTCGCGACAAGGACAATCTCGGTGCCCTCCTGCCATGAAACAAACTTATAGGGTCCAGTACCTACACAACCGCCATTAGGTGTGCCGTAGGCTTCACCAGCGGCTTGAATCGCAGCAGGGCTTGAAATAGCGAACATATCCATAGCCAGATTGGCCAGGAAGGGCGCCATAGGCGAACTTAACACAAATTCAATGTTAAGATCGTCAATCTTTTTAACCTCTGTAATGATGCTAGCATCATCAAAACCGCCCCACATGGCTTCGTAATATTCGAAAACCTGGCTGGGATAGTGGTAGGGATTATCAGTAAAGCGCCAGCGTTCAAAGTTAAAAATTACTGCATCCGCGTTGAAGTCAGTGCCGTCGTGAAATTTTACGCCCTCGCGTAGTTTACAAGCCCATACGCTTGCATCTTCATTCGCAGTACATTCAGCCAAAGAAGGTACGGGATTGGTGGTTCCCAGTTCAAAAGCGTAGAGTGAATCCAGAACCTGCCCTGTGACTCTAAAAGATTCACCATCAGTGACCAAGGCAGGATCAAGCTGGACCGAATCAGCTCCACGTCCAAAAATAAAAGTGTCTTTTCCCACTTCTGTTTCTACAGGTTCTTCAGACTCTTCTACGACTTCTTCAGTCGCTTCTGGTTCAACCTCTGTCTCGGTGGGCGCTTCTGCTGGAGCTGCGCAAGCTGAAAGAAGCATGCTCGTTACAATCAGAAGCACAAACAATGTGTAAAATACTTTTCTTTTCATTTTTCTCCTCGTGCATGATTTATTAAATTTAAAAGAATTGAAAGTAAAGTGTTTGATTTTATGCAAATAGGCCTCCTTTTGGAAAAAGAGAAGGAAACGACCAATTAAATTTTGGATGCAGTTTGAGAATTGCAAAAATTGTAACATAAATTGCATATTCCATTACAAATTTCCAATTATGCAGGTTAATGACTGGTTAAATTCCTGGTAAAAAGACAATTTTTGAAAAAGGATACAAAAAAAGAACATCCTTTAACAGATGTTCTTTTATGGGTGGTATAGGACTCGAACCTACGACCTTTGCGATGTCAACGCAACGCTCTAACCAACTGAGCTAACCGCCCAAGGAACAAGGATTATAACTGAGGCTTTTTGATTTGGCAAGAGAATTTCGGAGCCCATTTTTGATCCCACTCAACCAGCAGATCGCAAACTCGCTCTACATCCTCACTTGGAAGCTGAGGATATATAGGCAGACTCAAAATTCGAGCAACAAGAGCTTCTGTTACTGCCAACCGGTCTGAACCCTGCAGCCTGTCCAGATAGGCTGGCTGCTGGTGAATCGCCTGAGGATAGTGAATCCCTGTACCAACGCCATTTTGTATCAAACAATCTTTGAGGTCATCGCGATTCTCAGCTTGGACTACGTAAAGGTGCATGGCGTGCTCTTTACCAGGCAGCCGTTTTGGCAACACAAATTTCGTGTTTGCCAATCTCTTGTCGTATATTGCAGCAATTGCCTGTCTGTTCAGGTTCTTCTCAGTGAGGTGTGGTAATTTCACATTCAGAATGGCAGCCTGGAGTTCATCCAATCGGCTGTTCGTTCCCG
>JBCFBG010000086.1:0-3978 GCA_038562515.1 Anaerolineaceae bacterium | reverse complement strand
GCCTCTCACATGGAGCGAATTGGCGGTTTCTACATGGCGTCGGGTTATACCACTGAGTTTATGCACGTGTTTTTTGCCGCGAACTTAAGCGAGCAATCGCTGGAGCAGGATGAGGATGAGTTCCTGAGCATGGTCAAAGTAGATGTGCGGGAGGTTTTTGGCATGATCAAGTCTGGTCAGATTGAGGACGGAAAGACGATCTCCGCGTTCCTGTTGGCAATGCCTATGCTGAACGAATTGCTGATGGCGTCAAACAATTAATGATTTATATTTAATACATATATTGTATAGAACGCGTTCCTGCTTACGAAGCAGCGGCAGATCATAGGTATAATCAAAGCATGGCTAAGACGAAGAAGTGGGTAATCTATTCATTAGCATTGATTTCCTTGCTTTCTTTTTTCATCTATTCGATCCCAAACTCAAAAGCGTCTGAGAATATGGCCATGGTGACCATGTTTGAGCCGGACGAGTCTGCCATGGTCCCCGTCATCAGGCGCATGGCTGGACCGCATGTAAATTTGGTTCACACTATCTACCGCTTGGTAGCATACGGGTTTTATCATTATGGATTCCCACATTTTTTCCCTTCAGCCATCATTCTCAAGCTATTGATCCTATTTGGGCAGGGAGAAAACTTACCACTGTTAATGCTAAGTATGCGCCAGTTGATCAGCGTGCTCCCGATGCTTGCCAGCTTGTGGGTGTTGGTTTATTTGCAAGACCAGTTCAAAACCTGGCGTTCAGTCACCTTGTTCGTCTTCTTGTTAGCAGTCCCGGCAGTAGTCCAAAATGGTTTCTGGTGGCATCCTGACGGCTTGGTGATGCTTATCTCGAGCCTTGTGCTGTATTTCTTATGGAAAGACAATCAAAGTTTTAGCAAGCACTTCTTCATCTCAGCAATTCTTTGTGGTGTACTGGTAGCATTGAAAGTTGTTGGATTTTTCTTTTTCCTCACCATTGCGGTGGTTTTAATTTGGGGGCTGATCGAAAAACGGCTGACCTGGAAACAGTTTTTCCTGAAAGGCGTCCTATTCATCCTGATTATGGCGGCAGCGATCGTGGTCGCCAGCCCTCATTTGCTGATTCCCAATCATAGGGCCCTTGCCTTCACAGTTATGAGAAGGGAGATTTTAGAAACCTCAAAAGGATACGGGATATTCTACGAAAAAGGTTTGAGTTCCGCATGGGAGACTATGCGCACTTTTTACGGAGAGGCGGTTTTCCTGCTGACAGTCTTAGGCGTCTCCGTCTGGAGTATATGGGATAAAACCACCCGGTATTTACGCGTATTAATCTTGAGTTGGTTTCTACCTCTATCAATTTATTTGCTTTTCTTCTCTCATTTCAAGTACCAATACTGGTTGCCAGTTGCAATCCCAATTTTTTCGAACCTGATCCTTTTGCTCCCACAAAACAAACAGGCTTGGACGAAAAATGACAAAAGGAATATTATCAAGATCGCCTTACTCATCACCGTAATTGTACAGTTTGGGTTGTTTCTGATCAGGGATATTGAACTATTCCAAATACGAAATAATCGGGCAGAGAACAATCCGTTTATCCAGTTTTATGACAAAGCATTGATAGAACTGGCTCCGGTAACAAAGGACAAACTGGTTTATTATGACTACAGGCTATATATGCCTGAGAAGCAAGGTTGGTTTATCGAAAATTCATTCGACTTGCTCACCTATGACTACATTAAGTCTCGAAATTTTGATTTGTTGTTCCTGTCTCAGCAGCGGATACGGGATTACTTACAGCCATCTGCTGTAGGAATTGATCCAACTACTTTTGCCCAGAGCCAGGAGTTTTATCGTGATGCTGACGAGGAAAAACTTGATGGGTACCGGCTCTTATTAAGGGACGATGCTGTTCTGTTATTCATAAGGCAGGATGTCTGTGAGCAGTATTACACTCCAGATCAGTGCGATTGATCGCAAGTTTTTTGAGAAGAAGGTAGACAAGTAGTGTCAAAAGAAATTACTCCCAAAAGCACAGCGCAGATTGAGGCTATTGAAGCCGTGGCTGCCCCAAAAATCGGTCATTTGATCACTCGACTTTGGCAAATCCGTTTGCTTCGGTTCCTTGTGGTGGGAGCAATTAATACTGTTTTCAGTTACATCGTCTATGCGATTCTGATTTTAGCAGGTGCTCACTACAGCCTGGCGACGCTGATTTCCACCGTTTTAGGCGTAATCTTCAATTTCTTCACAACTGGACGAATCGTTTTCCGTAATATGGACAACAAACGCTTCATCTCTTTCGTCTTGGTCTATGCTTTCACCTATCTAGTCAACATACTGCTTTTACGCTGGTTGATCGATGGACTGGCGATGGAAAAATTGTTCGCCGGTGCACTGGTGACTTTGCCAGTCGCTTTGCTCTCTTACTTTTTGAATGCTAAACTTACATTTAAAGACAAACTGTCAACACCATTGACCGACCCACAAGGATGATCCATGCAGCCTTCAGCACAACTTAGAAAAGTCTCGAGTATCAGCGCAGTTTTTCCAGCCTATAACGATGCTGGGACAATCCCCAGCATGGTGCTGATAGTGCTGCTCGCCTTACGTCAGGTGACTGATGATTTTGAAGTGATTGTGACCAATGACGGCAGCAGCGACAACACTGGATTGGTACTGGACGAATTAGCCTCGCGCTACCCTGAATTAAAGGTTTTGCATCATCCTCAAAACCAGGGGTATGGTTGCGCCTTGCGAACTGGTTTTGCCAATGCAACCAAAGACTGGGTCTTTTACACCGATGGAGATGGACAGTATAACCCGATGGAATTGATCAACCTGACTCAAGCATTGACAGATGGTATTGATGTTGTCAACGGGTACAAAATTTCACGCCACGATCCCTGGATCAGAGTTGTGATCGGTAGAATTTACCATCATATTGTCAAGATTGCCTTTGGCTTCAAACTAAGGGATGTAGATTGTGACTTCAGACTGATCAGGCGGGAACTGTTTGACAACGTAGCACTGGAGAGCCATACTGGCACAATTTGCCTGGAAATGGTTAAGAAGTTTCAGGATGCCGGCTATAAATTTGCAGAGGTTCCTGTCAACCATTACTATCGTGCTTACGGAAAATCACAATTTTTCCGTTGGAAACACCTTTGGACAACCTTCAAACATCTCTCCCAACTTTGGTGGAAACTTGTTGTTAAAAAAGAGCATATTCAACCACAGAGCGATGATGCCGCATTGAAGCTTACTGAAGAAAAGAAAGTGTGAGCCATGGATACCAACGGCTTTGAAGGCAAACGTGTTCTAATCACAGGCGGTTTGGGCTTTATTGGCTCGAATTTGGCAATTAAGCTTGTTGAACTGGGAGCTATTGTGACCCTGGTGGATAGCCTGATCCCCACCTATGGCGGTAACTTGTGGAACGTGGAGCCGATCAAAGACAAGGTACGAATCAACATCTCGGATGTACGCGATCCTTTCGCGATGAAGTACCTGGTATCTGGTCAGGATTTCTTGTTCAATTTAGCCGGTCAAACCAGCCACATCGACTCGATGCAAGACCCTGCCACCGACCTGGCAATTAACGTGCAGGCACAGTTACACATTTTGGAAGCTTGTCGGCATCACAACCCGGAAGTAAAGATCGTCTTTGCTAGTACAAGGCAGGTTTACGGTCGCCCACAGCAAATCCCGGTGAAAGAAGACCATCCCCTCTCTCCGGTGGACATTAATGGCGTTCACAAGCTGGCAGCGGAACAATATCACCGTCTCTTTAACAACATCTATGGGGTTCGTGCGGTCATACTGAGGTTAACCAATACCTACGGACCAAGGATGCGAGTTGTTGACGCCAGGCAGACGTTTTTAGGAATCTGGATCAGGAGGCTGCTGGAAGGTGAGCCTATCTTGATCTATGGCGATGGCAAGCAACTGCGCGACTATAACTACGTGGATGACGTGGTGGATGCCCTCCTGATCGCTGCTTGGAATGACA
>JBCFBG010000010.1:40417-46793 GCA_038562515.1 Anaerolineaceae bacterium | reverse complement strand
TTCCAAGCGGGTGTCTTAAAGAGGGAAACTCGAACATGTTGATAAGGACAGTATCGGTTTCTCGTTTGATGTAATAATTCGCATTGACGCGATGGATTTCATACTCAGTTGTAACGCCGTTTTCATCCGTAAATTCGAATTTTTTCAAACGATCGTTAATCGCCTCGCGAGCTACAGCTTTAAATTCAACCGACAAGAATTCTTTCTGATCCAAAGGGTTAACAATGATATTGGAGACTTCCGCAAAAGGTTGACCCTTGTCATCAAGGATGGTGATCAGACCTTCGTCCTCGAAGATTTTATAAATCTTACCTCCGAAAGTGAAAGTCTTGCTGTTATTCACCCCGGCAGATTCGCTCAGAAAACGGAAATCATAGGAATTAATTAATGCCGAATCCTCAGCATTGTAAGCATCAAAAATCGAAAAACTGGCAATAGCAACATCTCGTTGGGTCGAGATCTGGACTGCTTTCAATTCCTTGGTTAGAATATAAGTTGTGCCATCGAGGACAAACGATGTATTACCGGCTTCATTGGCTTTTTTGAATAAATCCTCAAAACCAGCTGGCAAGGTATTGCCAGGTAAAGGATTGATCCTTCCCATAAGAGATTCGGCTATTACTTCGAGCTGGGCAATTCGGTAAAAATTTTCACCCTCCTCAATGTAAGTATAGTTGGTCTCACCGGATTTAAAATTGGGTTGATTCTTGCCAAGAGCAAGCAAGAAACGAGCTTGTTCTGCCCCACCAAAAGCTTCGCCTTCTTTGATGGAATAACGCAATTCTGTATTGTAAATTGCACCGGCATAGTCTTTGCTGATTGTATCTTGTTTGTAGAATACTTCTGTTTGCGTATAAGGGGACAAAAGGGGTCCCAAAAACGAAAACAAAAACATTGCCACAAGAATGACTAAGCCGATAACTGCCAGCTTGTTTCTGATGAAGCGTTTGAATACCAGCATTCCAGGCGAAAGCGTTTTGACACGACGGGCATCGTCCAACGCCATACCCTGATTTTGTGGGGGTTGATTTTGCGTGGGTTCGTTCATTGATTTGGTTGCTTCAAATTCACTCATGTCCCACCTCCTAATTTACCCGAATGCGGGGGTCGACGATCGCATAGAGAATATCGGATACTAATATGCTGACCTGGGTTAGTAAGATTAAAAATACCATGTAGAACATAGCAAACGGAATATCGCCACGAATGATTGCCTGGTACGAGATATAACCAATCCCAGGGATCTGGTAAAGCGTTTCAGTGATCATGGCGCCAGTAAACATACCAGGCAAAATGCCACTGAGAGAGGTTACCAGGGGGATTAGGGTATTCCGGAAGGCGTGTTTATTAATCACAACCTTTTCAGGCAAACCTTTTGCGCGAGCAGTCCGGATATAGTCAGAATTTAATACTTCCAGCATGTTAGTACGCGTGTAACGCATCAATGAACCGATGGAAAGCATCATCAGTGTAATAACAGGGAGCACAAGATGATAGGCAATATCGGCCGTTTGCTGGAAAGAAGTCATCGTGGTATGAAAACGGCCAGTCAGACCATAAAGATCAAACCACTGTAACTTGATCGCAAAAACATACTTCAAAATTGTTGCGAGGAAAAAGGTAGGCAAAGAGATACCCATTAACGCAAAAAATGTGATCGCGTAATCTGTGCGGCTATATTGCTTCCTTGCCGCCAGGATGCCTAATGGTATCGCTATAAAAAACTGAACTAATGTGGTGATCACATTAAGGATCATCGACACCCAAACGACATCAGCAAATTTTTCAGTCACTGGAATGCCGTAATGCCAAGAATCACCAAAATCCCCTTTGACAGCCTTGCCCATCCAACCAAAGAACCCAGGGATAATTCCCTTGTCCAAGCCATACAACTTATTCAAATCAGCCAGCCATTCTTGATATGATTTTTTGCTGAGCGGGTTTGAGGCACGCTGTCGGGCAATCGACTCGACATACGACGTAGGCAAACTTCGAATAACCGTATAGGAAAGCATCGCCCCAAAAAAGGTAATAAAGAGACCTAAAATAACTCTCCTAATAATAAAATTTCTCATAAATGCTCCCTCAGTCTACTGCGTGGGTAAAGGACAATACTGTTGGTATAAGACATAATGAGCCCACCCATTTGGGTGGGCTCATTGCGGTCATTATCCGTTACAAAACACGGATTAATTCATCTCAACCAGTTCAAGGTCGTTCATCCAACCCCAGAAGGTGGTGATATCGGGAGTCAGAGACTCGATATTGACACGTTCGGTGCTGAAGATGATAACGTTCTTGCGCTGATAGGTCGGGATTTCGACAGCCCAGTCAATAATGCGATCCAAAGCCTGTTTGTAAATGGCCTTGCGGAAAGCCTGGTCGTCGCTCAAGCGAGCTTCCATGATGAAGCCGTCGAGTTCCTCGTCCTGGATGTGGTAGTGGTTAGACTCAGAAGAGCCTTCCAGACCAACGATGTTGGAGCTGTGATAGACCTGGTACATATCGGGGTCAATGGTTGAGCCCCAAGCTGCAGTCCAGAGTTCCTGTGCGCCGGAATCAAGAGCATCCCAGAGGATGTTGGCATCAGCAGGATCGTTGATTTTGAGTTCGACACCAATGTTTGCCAAAGAATCGCGGGCACCAGTCAGGATTGCGAACGCAGGATGGTCGCCAGTACCGCCACCAGGAACGATGATTTCGTAAGAAAGCTTCGCACCATCGGGAGCAGCAGTGACTTTGCCATCAGCAACTGTGAAGCCAGCGGCTTCAAAGAAGCCCAAGGCAGCCTGTTCTGCGGCAGCATATTTTTCTTCCTGAGTCATTTCGGCGGTGAAGATGGGGTTGCCTTCGGCATCCACGGAGAATGCAATCTGGTAGCCTTCATCGGTCGGCTGAGGTGCAGCCCAGGAGGTGTTCGAAATTGGGTAGTTGATTACAGAAGCGCCTTCGCCATAGTAGCTGTCAACAGCAACATCGCGGTAGACAGACAGGACGGTGGCAAGTGCACGGCGCAGGTTCTTGGAGGCATCGGAAGCAGGTTCGCCAGCCACATTTACTGTGGAGGCATTGATACCGACATAACCATAACCAAGGTTGTCAACCAGGCTGGAGGTGATCACGGGACCAGTCATTTCGCCATTAGCATTGGCAGTCATAACTTCTTCAAAACGAGTCTTGTTGTAGCTCATTTCGCCGGCGTCTGCGACACCAGAGGTCAGGGCGGTAACAACTTCAGCTGATTGGGTTTCGCGGAATTGAATTTCGCGAATCTTGGGGCAGCCACGATAATAGTTTTCGTTGGCTTCAAAGTAAACAACACGGTTGTTGTATTCGATGAATTTGTAAGCGCCAGCGCCCATGGGGGTAGCGGTCAGGCTTTCCTGTTTGGAAAGATCGCCAAATTCAAAGCCGAACATGTTGTTTTCATAGTCATACATTTCTCTGCTACCGTAGTAGTGCAGAGGAGTGATATTGATGCCTAAAATGCTGTACACAGCAGGAGCTTCGTAGCCCATGGTGGTAACTTCGACGGTATAATCGTCAATTTTCTTGATACCAGCAATATTAGGAACGCCACCTTCGCCCATGGATTCATCCTGAGGGCCAAAGAGACCAATATAAGCAGTTTTTACATTTGCAGCAACGTCAGTGCCAGCGGCAGATTCGTAGGGGAATGCAGCGCGGTAGTCGTTTTCGTAAGCTGTCATAATCTCGTTGTAGTAATCTTCCACGGTTGGGAAGACATCAACAAGGTCAAAGGTTGCGCCGGAGGGAGCGGTCAGAACACCGTCATCACCAAGTTCGCCGTAACCCCACATCAGCATACCAAGGCCAATTTTCAGACCTTCGTTTTCAGCAACTTCGGCGGGTTCTTTGCCAATGTAATCGAGCGCGTAAGCGTCACGGTAGTTGGCATCAACGTAATCAACGATACCCTGGGTTTCAGCCAAACCAGCGGCTTTCAGTTCGTCCCAGACATAGGTTTGCTGTTCAGCAGTCCATGCATCGGTGTCAGCAAATTCGTGATCCATGCCAGCGGCGTAGATCTCTTCAAAGAGAGCATCGTATTTGTCATAGACTTCACTGGTGGTCTGAGTCTGGTAGTCCTTGAGTCCAACGATCGGATAGGAAGCCAGAGAAGTGGAACCAACATAAGAAGGATCCAGGTAGGTGTAGTAAGTGAAGATGACATCATCAGCAGTCACAGGTTCGCCATCGGAGAATTTCATTCCAACGCGCAGGCGGGCAGTGTACTTGGTGGTGTCAGATGCTTCGTCGTAATCTACAGCGATGTCAGCAGCGCCCTTGTAGAGGTAATCGACGCCATTGTAATTGTGGGTTTCACCTTCAATTGCATTGTAGACGATACCGCCAACGCGGTCGGTGGTCATGATACTGATCTGGGTCATACCTGAAACGTCCATATCATAGGCGGTGTCGCCAAAGAATGGGCTGAACTTCTGTGAGAAGTCCTGGTATGCGACCACGAAGGGAGTATCGATTGTCGGAGCGGTGGGCAGATTCTCAGCGAATGGCTGATCTTCAAACACCGGCACTACCTCGGTCTCGACAACTTCGGTCGGTTCCTCAGTGGGTACTTCGGTGGGGACTTCCACCACTGGGGGTTCGGTTACCACCGGAGCTTCGGTGGGAGTGCCGCAAGCGGCGAGTGCAACGCCAAACATGACGAGCACAATCAAAATGGAAAGGTTTCGTGCAAATTTACTCATTATTCTCCTATTTCTCCTTCTAAGATTTGGTTCATTATAAATTAATAAGAAAATAGTGTCAACAAAGGACGGTCTGGCTAATTGTCTTATTAACTTATTCACAAATTATCGGAGTTTCCTCCTTTTCAATCACAATTTTTGTTGCCTTTCGGAAGATGATCCAAACGAGCAGGGCAGCGCTCAACACCAATCCAATATAGATTGCTTCTCGTTCCAGAGCCTGACCAGCGGATGCAAAAACCAGGTAAACAAAAGTACCCAAAACGCCGATTCCTATCAAAATCAGGTAGATACGGCTCATACTCACAACTCGATGGAATGATAATCCCACTTCCTCGTTGCGGTAACTCCTCTTTTTGTTCGGAATTCTCAGAATCCCTTCTGCAAGGAAAAACAATGGCAGAAAGGCAGCTGTGTAAGGTATTGCCATATATGCTTTGTATAACCCCGGATTGTTGACCAGCCCTGCACAAACGTGCAAAGCCAATACAGCCACGAAGACCAAGCTTAGTGTCAATTTAAACTGCTTTAATTGGGGTTCTTCCAGGTTCACACGAAAATAGTCGCCCTGATATACAACTTTTTTCTTGGAACGACCTTTTTCATCTTCGGTTTCGACTAGGTCATAGTCCTTTATGTATTTTTTTGAGGCCATAACAGTTAGTCAGCTAATTGTATCAAACTTTTGAGATTTTCTGGAACAAGGTACAAATCGACGGAATTTTCCATTTATCGCCTTTAATAATTAGCTTTTCAGGCAAGCACATGCTTGATTTTCCATATTCTTTACTGGTTTGGAACAAATTTCCATAAATCCGAAAAATTGGTGTTTTCGGGCAGGTTGACCCGTGTAGACGCAACCCATAACCGGTAGTGAGGCATCAACGCGATCGCCGGCAGGTACTCAGCCATCAAGTCGGTATCATCCTGTCTTTCCACTCCGGGATTCCTGGTTGAAATAGCCCAACAGGCTTCATCAAACTCCTCACTACTTAGCCCGGCCAGGTTGGTGCCCACCCAACTATTAATGGAAGATGGTATCTGGTTGCTGGTATATAGCTGGCACAGGTTGTTATGTTCGGTCTGCCAGGAGACGAGGGCAAGGTCAAAGTTGCGACCAAACAGAGATCCTTCGGGACCGGGACGATATAGCTCCTCAAGAGCCGCCGAAAGGATTGCAACTGGGATGTTGCACTGGCCCAATCGAGCCACAATCTTTTCAGCGATGTGTCGATCTACCAGGCTTTGTCCGGTCAATAGACTGAGGCTCAAAGGGGTCCCATCAAGCACATTTAGCACGTTCCGGGCGACACGGAAATTACCCTGGTCGCTAATTGTATACACCCAACCGATTTCCTCGAGCAGGTCATTTGGGTCAGCGTTGACTGTAGACAGGCTTTCTTCTGTTGGGATCAGGTTTTCAGGAATGCGCTCACTTAGATATTCTCGTACCAGGCTGTTCGCATCCAGGCAAGCTGCTATTGCTTTTCTTGTCTCCGGACTACCAAAGATATCTTGCCGTTCATTAGTCCACTGGCTGTAAAGCCCGTCGTCATAAGCTGCCGGCTGGATTCCGAATACCAGCTGTTGTATCGGTTCCCAGTTCTCGGCGATAAGCACATTTTGAACTGCCAAGCCTTCCA
>JBCFBG010000010.1:31124-40317 GCA_038562515.1 Anaerolineaceae bacterium | reverse complement strand
TCATTAGTCCACTGGCTGTAAAGCCCGTCGTCATAAGCTGCCGGCTGGATTCCGAATACCAGCTGTTGTATCGGTTCCCAGTTCTCGGCGATAAGCACATTTTGAACTGCCAAGCCTTCCAACTGGCTTTTTTCCAACGCTTCCAGCCGATAGGTCTGGTCCAAAACATCACATTGTCCTGACTGCAGTTTCTGCAGTGCAACATCCAGATCAGGTTCAATGTGGAAAACCAGTGTGTCATAGGCTGGAATGCCTTGTTGAGCCATGACAAAATAGGGGTTTTTCTCCAGCACGATCTGGCTGCCAGCTTGCCAACTGGTCAGTCGATAAGCCCCCCATCCCGCAGGCAGCCGGGTTGAAACATCAGTCAGAAGCAAGTCAGAATCAGATAATTCACTCAAATTGTGGGAGGGCATTGGTTTCCACAAGATTTCTTCAAGATCCCGAGGCACAAATCCAGGGATACCCGTCCAGACCAGCGTTTGCTCGTCATAAGCAATCAGGCTGTCCGTCCGCTCCAGTGCCCACTGGTAGTGCCCTAACCGGCTTCGTTCTGCCAGTTGATAGGAAAAAACAAAATCCTCCGCAACCAGTGCTTCACCATCAGACCACTTTAGTCCAGGAAGCAGCTTGAAGGTGACCGTAAATTGGTTCATCAGGTATTCCTGCTCAAAGCTCCACACCACTGGATTTTCGATCGAATACGTAATTGCGTGTTCAATTTTTGTGCCCTCAGCCAAGTAAACTACATTTCCTGACGCATCCAAAACAGGCTGGCCAACTTTAACCGGTACGGTCAGGAGCAAGATGCCTCCATTCTCTTCAGAAGGGATACTCTCAAAAAACAGGCTCTGGTTTGATTCTCGGTCAATTTCAAGCAGGTCGATGTAAATTGCAGCAAAAATGCTCTGTTTAGCCCGGCTCTCACTACCATCGTAGCGATAAAGTCCCGCAGGTTCCTCAGCCATGCAAACGTTCAAAACCAGGGGCGGAACTTCGGTCGCGGTTGGAGTTGGGGCGAGCGTTGCCGTTTGAACGACAGCATTTTTCGTAGCCAAAGGGCTGATTTCAGGTTGGCTTTTGCCACAGGCAGCCAAAAGAAGGCTGATAATTAACACCACCAGGAGTGCGTTTGATCGTTTCATTCGTCCTCATCCTCAATCGCGCCGCCGCCAAATCTCAGTCTGAGGTAAGAGTCATATCGATTTGGGTGGATATCACCATTTTCAGCTGCTTTTCGGACAGCGCATCCGGGTTCATGGGAATGGCTGCAGTCATTAAACTGACAATCCGGAACCAGGGTAGCGATTTCTTTAAAATACGCATCAAGCTCCTCGCCTTCAATATCCCACAAAGCCAGTGTGCGCAAGCCAGGCACATCAGCGATGTAACCACCGTCCGGCAGCGCAAACAATTGCCGGACCTGGGTGGTATGGCGTCCTCTACCCGATTCTTCCCCTACCGAACCAGTTCCCAAGGTGACACCCGGCAAAATTTTGTTGATCAGGCTCGACTTCCCTGCGCCGGATGGCCCTGCCAGGGTAGTCAGTTTCCCAGCCAAATGGCTGCGCATTTCTTCCACGCCTTCACCAGTTTTGGCAGATACGTAAACTACGTCGTAACCAATATCTTCATAAAGTGAGAAAATTTCGCGTGCTTTTTCCATGCCGCATAAATCGATCTTATTGGCAACGATCACCGCGGGAATGTGCGCCCTCTCCGTCACCACCAGGAAACGGTCAAGCATTCTTGGATGCGGATCCGGGTTGGCACAGGCAAAAACCAGCATTGCCAGGTCGGCATTTGCCAGAATGATTTGCTGATAGCCGTAATTGACTCCTGAGAGTTGCCGTGAAAACACGCTTTTACGAGGTAAAACTTGTTCGATGCTGCCTGTCATATCAGGGAGCGGCTCAATCATCACTTGATCGCCAACTGCCACCAGGTCGCCTTCAGCGCGACCTTTGCGCAAGCGCCCTCGCAGACGGCAACGGTAGTCGCCAACAGCTGTGTGTACATCCTGGTATCCCGCCTGGGTGCGGACAACCAATCCTTGGATCAGATCAGGCATGTGCCTCGTTGTCTTTGCACATTATTCCTCATCGGGTTGGGCAGGAATATACGGAGCAGATTCCCAAGGCATTATGCCTCCGGCATTCTCCATATTTGTGAAGTAGAGCGAGACGATCCTCCTGAAGAGCGGCGCTGCCATTTCAGAGCCCTCCCCTGCGTTTTCGAGAATGATCGCGATGGCAATGTCCGGTCGATCGGGGTCTTCCTCAAAGGTGTACCCGGCAAACCAGGCATGCGGGGTACCTGTGGAATTTTCGGCTGTTCCAGTTTTTCCGGCAATATTCCAGGGATAGTTTTGAAACTGGAAGTTAGCGGTACCGCTTGGATTGCGTATGACCATGGTCATCGCTTGCTGGATGGCTTCAAGGTTTTCTGGTGTAACCGGTAATTTTCCGATTTCTTTTGGTTCGAACTGGTAAATCGGTTCCTGACCGGTCATACCAATTCGATCAACCACTGTGGGTTGGTGGAGCATACCGCCGTTGCCGACCGCAGCCACAAAATTGGCGATCTGCAGCGGACTGTTCTGCAGCGTGCTTTGCCCAATTGCCATCTGAACGTATTCGTTGATGTCGGTTGGGGTCATATTGATATTGCCCTCAAACTCAGGGATCTCTATGCCAGTTGGCTTTCCAAGCCCAAACCCAGCTGCCACATCGGGAATGGCTGTGAGATATCCATCATTCCAGAGGGTGTAAGCAATGTGCCAGAACCAAGGGTTACAGGAGCGCATCAAACCTTGTTGAAGCGTCAGCAAACCAGAAGCGCCAAAACCTTTGTCATAGGTCCAGTCTTTTCCAACCCAGCCGTCCAGTTCGTACCAGAGACTGTCGCAGAAATATGGATAATCCTTGGTGAAGACGCCTGTTTCCAATGCGGCTGCCATGGTGACAATTTTGAAAACGGATCCGGGTGGGTAAACACCTTGCGCTGCCCGGTTATACATCGGGTTGTAGGGATTCTGGGTCACTTCGGCAATCGAATAGGAAGTGTAATAAGGACCCACAAACACATTGGGGTCATAGCCGGGGTTGGACACCATCGCGATTACTTTGCTTGTGTCCCGTTCCATGACAACGATCGCACCGACGTTATCGCCCATGCTTTGCTGAAGCCAGTATTGCAATTGGCTCTCAATGGTGGTGTAGATGGACTGGGCTGGTTTGGCGTCTGATTCAGCAATTTTTGTCAGAACTTGCCCTTGCAGGTCTTTGACATATAAATCAGCTCCATGTGTTCCAGCAAGATATTGCTCTCCCCATTCTTCCAGTCCGGAGTAACCAATTTTCTCATCGCCGGTGTAACCAAGACGCTGGTAATATTCCAGGTTTTCTGCCGGTACATTCAGAACATATCCGGTCACATGAGGCGCGATGCCGCCGTCGTGGTAATAGCGTGCTTTGAAACTTTCCAAGCCAATCGCCGCAAACGAAGTCAGGCGGTCATAATATTGTTCTGCTTCTTCAGCTGTGATATCGCCGATGATGGCATATTGATATCCTGCTACATTGGCATATTCTGCCCGAATACTGTCATCCGTGCGCTTCAGGATTTCTGCCAATAGCGCTACCATGTCGCCTTCAGAGCCCTCTTCAATATTTCCCGGGGTGATCGTGATCGTGACGACATCTTCATACGATACCAATGGGTAATTGTCAGAAGAATCAGAGGCGTAAATATTGCCTCTGGCTGGCACTTCGATTACCAGTTCCAGGTAGTTTCCACCTGCAAGTTCTGGCAGCAACATTCCAGTATCCCATTGGACATGCCATGCACCGTCTTCGAGAATCAGGTTCATGATTGTTTGGCGGCTGATCAAGCCCATCAAGGCCGTTTCATAATCGACCTGGTAATTTACCTGGGCAGTGGTGATATTTATCATGGTGGAGAGAATTTGAAATTCAACCTCTTGCATGGTCAACTTTTTGGTAACATCGCGGTGGCTACCTTCAAAAGCTTCGAGGGTAACAGCGTCTTTAGTCAGCCGGCTCAGGTGCTCATACATTGCCTGGTAGTCTTCAAGCTTCCAAAGTCCCAGATACTCAAGAGCGGCCTCTTCAACATCCGGTCCAGAGCTTATGTTTACATTGGGGGTTGGTAAAGGGGCTGTTGCTGTAGATTCTGCAATCGGTGTTACAGGAACGTTTTGGTTACAAGCACTAAGTAGGGTAGCCAAAATGATCAGTAGCGTCAGATATTTAGATATCGATTTCATTTTTCTGCTCATTTAATATGGAAGGATAGACTTCGCAATTGATGTCATTATACCGCTGACATAAAACTGCAATGTCGCCGTCCATGCTAAGCCCTGCCTGTCTTAGAAGCCGGTAGACATGACAGAGAGGCAAGCCCATCACATTGGCGTAACAACCTTCAATTTTAGCAACCGGATGAAATTGGCTGTCCTGGATGGCATAACCGCCAGCCTTATCGCGGTAATCACCGCGTGCAAGGTAGGCTTCAATCTCCTCATTGGAATAATCGCGCATGGTCACCTCTGTCAGGCACACTTCACAAGCAACGGTATTTTCTTCGCCAAAATTCAAAGACAATGCTGTATGAACACGGTGAACCTTGCCCCGCATTAGCTTAAGAATCCGCCTTGCATCCTCCTGATCGACTGGTTTACCTAAAACCAAGCCCTCCAGGTCAACAATCGTGTCAGCTGAGAGTACCAATTCGTCGGCCAGCGCTTCAACAGCTTCCCCTTTTTCTCGAGCCATGCGTTCCACGTATTGCTTCGGGCTTTCCGATTCATGTTTACTTTCATCAATATCGGCGGGTCGTTTGCTAAAGGGAATGCCCAGCAGACGCAGCAACTCATTTCTGCGCGGTGAACCAGAGGCAAGGATAAATTTTCTGTCATCCATATTAATTGCGGATTTTATCATGGGAGTAGCGTGGTTATGCTCAGCAGTAGCAGTAATTAGTCTTTCGCAATCCTGCAGGTCTTCTGGTGAGAGGTGATGGCTTGAAAAGGACGGCTTTCACAACTTCCCGGTTAATGGTCAACCATCTATAGACATCATGGGCAACTTTGAGATCTACAAAAAAAAATAGCGTTCTGTGGATCAGAAGTGCAATCAGTAATCTGCCTTTACTCTGTTCTTTTTATCTGGTAAGAATCGAAATCTCTCGCCAGCCAGGTTTGCGGGAAGACGGCCCTTGCTTCAGTCAGGATATCCTCATCGCGATAGCGGCGGGAGACGTGCGTCAAAAATAACTGCCCCACACCAGCCTCTTTTGCCAACGTGGCGGACTGTTCGGCCGTGCTATGACCAAAAGTCTCAGCCATTTCACGCTCTTCATTCAAATAGGTAGCTTCCATTACCAGTCCATCGGCTCCATCAACATGTTCCAGCAGTTTCTCTGGTTTTCCCACGTCGCCTACCACCACCAGGCTTGTACCCGGAACTTCCGGTCCAAGCACCTGGTCTGGTTGAATTACGCGACCATCCGCAAGAGTGATCGCCTTACCTGCCACCAGGTCTTTTCGCCAGGGTCCTGGTGGGATCGCCAATGCTTCAGCTGCTTCGGGGATAAAAGGACGTCTGCCAAACTCATCAAAGCGAAAACCAAGTGAGCCGGAGCCGCGATGGTCTACCGTGAAAGCTGTGATCTGGAATTTCTCAGAAGAAAAGATGACTCCGGGTTTAATGTCAACCAGGTTTATCGGAATTTCGGCTGGATGCCGACGCAGTACCACGCCATTGACCAGGTCATCCACCCGTTCCATGGTGTGGTGGCTGCCATAGATATTGACTTCTTCAATCGCTTCCCAACGCATAAAAGTTGAGAGTAGACCCGCCAGCCCCAAAATGTGATCCAGGTGACCATGAGTAAGCAATATGTGGTTTAACCGCTTGAAGCCAATTCCACTCTTGAGGATCTGACGTTGGGTGCCCTCACCACAATCAACCATGAAGCGGTACTCATCATGTTGGACGACAAGCGAAGAAAGCCCTCGTTTAATGGAAGGGGCAGAGGCAGACGTGCCTAAAAAGGTTAGTTCAAACAAGGTATTGTGTGCCTTTGCCTATCCTGGATTTTGGCTGATTTTTCCGATTTGTTTAAGCGCGTTGACAGCAGTCAAACCCAATTGCAGACCTTGCGATGCTGTTATGGGCAGCTTGCCTGAATTCTCGTCTGAAGTTGCGATGAAATTGAGGGCAGCTCGATATCCAAGAAAAGCTCCCAGCAGTGTTCCAACGATCAGGGTTATTGTTTTAACATTTTGGTTCATAAGTTAATTCCTTTTTTCCAAAAGCCTGGTGTTTAGACTACGTACAGCCTGTTTTATCTTTTCACTGTTTTGATTCAGGCTCAGGATGGGTTGAACGCTGATGTCAGCCCCTTTTCGGATGTGCCAGCGTGCCTTTTCTAAGAACTGAAGCACCTTTAAGCCAGCCGGTGGGATCACTGGTTTCAACTTGCTCAAACCATAAATAATACCGATCAAAATTGCCAGGTTAATGAGCGCAATAAGCAATATGGGCAAAATGACCAGAACAACCGCGGCTCCGCTTATCTCAGTGATCCCCGGGCTGAAGCGTCCATTCCGAATCACAAGAAAAACTAATCCTGCTAACATCAAGGCAGAAAACAATACAACAGGAAAGATAATCTGCCAGAAACGTTGTTGTTTGTGCGCTTTGGCTGCTGGGGTTTCAAAATAAATACCGGACTCTTTAGTTTCCATAAATGTATTTTAACATGAGAATGTCGAATACTGACGGATGTAAAGGAATCCTAAGGAGCAATTTCTTACTGTTTTGAAGGATCCAATGCAAACCATGATCAAGAAAATTCCGGAAGTCTATAAACGAATGAAATTGGGTTCTTTTTTTTGTATAATTACTGTATAATTTATTTAAGAATAAAACACCTGCTCATGGTTCTTTGAAGGACCTTGGACTTTAAGTCATTTGAAAATTGGTTGGCATGTGGAACGGATGGGTAGCGCCCTCCGACTTTTGGGATTTTGGCTCTTATCGCTAAAGAGCTATGAAAATTAGGCGAGACGGCAGTTGATTGTTAACATTTATAGGTTAGTACTGAACTCTTAATTGTGGTCGGAACCTGAACCGATTCCAAAAACGCATCTACCCCTTTCGAACGAGGACTTAAAAGCCATGGTCATGAACCTTGGCTTTTTTGATGACAATGGCAAATTTGATCACGGACATTCAGGCGCAGAAGCGCAATCGCAACCGGGTAAATATTTATCTGGGCGGTCAGTATGCTTTCTCGCTCGACAGGATGGCAGCCGGCTGGTTGACAGTTGGTCGCGCTCTGAGCGACGAAGACATTTCTCGTCTTCAAGAAAAAGATGAATTCGAGACCGCTTTGAACCGGGCGTTTCACTTCCTGAGCTTTCGCGCCCGTTCTCAGCAGGAGATGCAAACCTATCTTCACAAAAAGGGGTATGAATCTGCTCTGATTGAACGTGTGATCATCCGACTGAAGGAAGAAAAGTTGGTCAATGACCTTGATTTCGCTCAGAACTGGCTGGATAACCGCCAGAGGTTTCGCCCACGCAGCCAGAGTTTAATGAAACTCGAACTGCGCCAGAAAGGCGTTGCCGAAACTGAGATCGAGCAAGCTCTCCAATCTTCCAACCTGGATGATCTCGAACTGGCGATGGATGCCGGAAGAAAACTTAGCCGACGTTATCAACTTCTTGACAAGCCCGAATACTATCGAAAACTTGGTGCTGCGCTACAGCGTCGGGGTTTCTCTTACGGAGTTGTCAGGGAATGCCTTCCAATATTGTGGAAGGAAAAGTCAGAACCCTCAGGTGTGGAACATTAGAAAATGGAGCTACTGACACAATGAAAATTTTATCGCAACAAATTTCACCCGGATTGGGATCCATGCAGATTTTATGGATCGCTCTCGCCTTGCTGGTCGGTGCCTTGATTGGGTACCTGGTATTTTCTTCGATCCGCAAGAACAAAGATGAAAAGCTGAAACAGACCAGCAATGATATCCTCGCTGAAGCACGTGAAAAAGCCAGACTTGCTGAACTCGATGCCAAAGATCAGGCACTCAAGATCATTCGTGATGCCGAAGTTGAGATTAAGAACCGCAGAATTGAACTTAACAAGGAAGATGACCGCCTGGTCAAACGTCGGGAAGAATTAGACAACCGTTTTGACCAAATGCAGCTGCGCGAAAACACCCTCAACAAGCGTCAAAGCCGCGTCGATAAGCGCGCCAACGAGATCGATCTTCTCTACGAAGAACGCGAAGCAGAACTTCAACGCGTCAGTCAGATGACTGTTGAGGAAGCCCGCGCAGTGCTCCTGGAAGAAGTGGAAAAGGAATCCCATGCTGATATGGCGCGCATTATCCGCCAAATTGAGACGGAAGCCCGCGAAACCGGTATGGAAAAAGCACGTGAGATGATTGCGGATGCAATCCAGCGTGTAGCTTCTGACAAGGTTGCCGAGGTTACCACCTCAGTGGTCACACTGCCCAACGAGGAAATGAAAGGTCGCATTGTTGGACGAAACGGACGTAACATTCGTGCGTTCGAACAAGCAACCGGCGTTGATGTAATCGTTGACGATACGCCTGAAGCCGTTACAGTTTCCTGTTTCGATTCCGTCCGCCGCGAAATTGCCCGCCGAACACTCACCCGCCTGGTGAATGACGGTCGCATTCACCCTGCTTACATTGAGAAAATTCTTGAAGAAGAGCGCAAGGAAATGGACGAGGACATCGCCAAGGCAGGTAAGGACGCGGTCTATGAAGCCGGCGTACATGGGCTGCACCCGGAAGTAGTTAAAAAGCTGGGTCGTCTGAAGTATCGTACCTCTTACGGTCAGAACCAACTGGCGCATGCGGTGGAGACATCCAAAATTGCCAGCATCCTGGCAGCCGAACTCGGTGCCGATATCGAAGTCACCCGCACTGCTGCGCTGCTTCACGATTTGGGCAAGGCCATGGATCACAACTCCGAAGGCACGCACGCTCTACTGGGCGCTGAGTTTGCCCGCCGCCACGGCGTCAACCCCAAGGTTGTGAACGCCATCGCTTCGCACCACCACGAAACCGACCAGGAATCCATCGAAGCGATTCTGGTGGAAGCGTCAGACGCCATCTCAGGCGCACGCCC